>NZ_JBFYGN010000006.1:0-234350 GCF_041079535.1 Comamonas guangdongensis
CAAAACGGCAGCGGCATTCTTGGGAGGGATTCACCTTGCGGCCACTGTCGTCTGGCTCAATTGATGACGAGCCCTAGTCCGCGTAGGGCAGAGCGTCGGCCGCAATGCCCACAAAGTCGGGCTCGGGCGTGGTCGCAAACCGCAGCGCCCAGACCTCGTCATGGCCCTGGCTGAGCCGCTTGACGGCGCGATGCATGCCGTCCATCAGCCGGCCCTGGGCATCGAGCAGAATCGGGTAGTCGGTGTCGGCGGCCTGGACCAGCTTCAGATGCTCGGCAATCGCCCTCGGCGTGGGCTCGTCGCCGGGCTCGCCAAACCAGTAGCGCTGGTCAAGCTCGGCAATCTCGTCCAGGCGCACCCAGTGCGGCTGCAGGCCCTGTGCCGCGGCCAGGGCGATGAGCTGGCGCACATCCCAGGCCAGCAGCCCTCGAGGGCTGGGGCGCAAATGGTATTGGGGACGGATATTCACCCGGCAATTGTCGTCGCCGGGTCGTCTCCGGATAAGAGCGCGGGGCTATTGCTTTATCAGCGCATCGGCCAGCGCCTGGTACATGGGCAGGCTGATGGGGTCATTGGCCCCGTTGGCGGCCAGCGGATGGGAGGCATAGCGCGCCACCACCATCTCGGCCCTGGGGTCGATATAGATGGCCTGGCCGTGGATGCCGCGCGCGCTATAGGCGCCGTTGGCATTGTTCGACACCCACCACATATTGCGGTAGGACCAGCCGGGCAGCGTGGCATAGCCGGCCTTGGCGAACTTGGCCGGGTTCCCGCCATGGCGTATATCGTCGACCACGGCCTTGGGCAGCACCTGCTGGCCGTCGGCCGCGCGGCCGCCGTTGCGCATCATCTCGCCAAAGCGGGCCAGGTCGCGCAGCGTGGTATTCAGTCCGCCGCCGCCCGACTCCGTGCCTATGCGGTCCACCATCAGATAGGCATCCTGCTCGGCGCCTATGCGGCTCCAGATGCGCTCGGACAGCAGCTGGGCCAGCGATTTTCCGCTGGCGCGGCGCACGATCCAGGCCAGCAGCTCGGCATTGACGGTCTTGTAGGCAAAGGCCTGGTCGTGCTCGCCTTCCTTCTGCAGGGTCTGCAGGAACTCGTAAAAGCTCCTGGGACCCGCATAGTCCTTGCCCTGGGGCATCATGCCGCCGGCGCGCGCATAGTCCCAGATCTCGGCCTTGGGGTCGGCGTAGTTCTCGGAATATTTGACGCCTACCGTCATGTCCATGACTTCGCGCACCGTGGCATCGCCATAGGCGGTGTTCTTCATCTCGGGAAGATAGGCGGTGACGGGCGCCTCGGGCTTGATGCTGCCCTCATGGGCCAGCAGTGCGGCCAGCGTACCCACAAAGGACTTGGTGACCGACATTGCGAGGTGCGGGCGCTGCGGCTCCAGAGCGCCGAAATATTTCTCGTAGACGATCTTGCCCCGGTGCAGCACCACGATGCCGTCGGTGTAGTTGCGCTCCAGCGACTGGGCAAAGCTCAGTTCCTCGCCCGTGCCCATGACCTTGAAGCGCACCTGGTCCAGGTTCACCGGTGCGGCCTGCAGCGGGCTGGGCGCGCCCGGGCCGCGCCAGACATTGGTCGTGGGCACCAGCTCGCGGATATGGGAGAAGGTCCAGCGTATGCGCGGAAAGGTGTTGCCCACCGGATTGTCAAAGGTGATGAGCTTGTCGGGCGGCGGCGCAAAGCCCTGCATCCAGCCCATGGCCTGCACCGTGGTGCTGGCCGGATCGGGCAGGGCGGGCGCCGCAGTCTGCGCATAGGCTGCTGAGACCAGAGCTGCCAGCGCAAGCGGGGTCAGGGCTGGGCGGGAAAAACCTGTGAACTTCATCTTTGCCTCTCGGGTGTGGTTTATCTGCCGGTGAAATGCGCGGGCCGTTTTTCGACGAAGGAGCGCAGGCCTTCGGCAGCGTCTTCGCTGTTGGCCAGGCGCTGCTGCACGGGAATGAAGTCGGCCACGGCCGCGGCCTGGCCCAGCTCTATGGCCTTGAGCACATTGAGGCGGGTGGCGACCACGGCCTGCGGTGCCTGGGCCGCTATGCGCTCGGCAATGCGAAAGGCGGCGTCCAGCTCCTGCCCCGCGGGTACGACTTTTTGCACGAAGTGGCAGCGATAGGCTTCGGCGGCATCGAACTCGTCGCTGGTCAGCAGATGCAGCATGGCGTTGCCCAGGCCGGCGCGCTCGGCCATGCGCAGCGTGGCGCCGCCCGTGGGCATGATGCAGCGCTGCACCTCCATCTGTGCAAAGCGGCAGTTGTCGGCGGCGACCACGACGTCGGCGCCCAGCATCAGCTCTATGCCGACGGTGAAGCAGATGCCTTTGACGGCGGCCACCATGGGCTTGCTGCGGCGCCGGTAGCCGGGCAGGCCGAAGTCATGCGGCTCCACCAGTCCGGGCGGTATGACTTTGCGGCCGGTCCGCATGAATTCGGCAATCACCGGCAGATCAAGGCCGGCGGTGAAGTGCTCGCCAAAAGCATGGAGCAGGCCCACGCGCAGCGCGGGGGCATCGTCCAGCCGGGTATAGGCCTCGGCCAGCTGCCGGAACATGGCCGGCGTCCAGCCGTTGCGCTTGGCCGGGCGGTTGATGCCTATCAGCAGCACATGGCCGCGGACTTCACAATGAATGCAGCCCTCGCTAGGAGGGCTGGGATTTTCGATTTGCATGGCCGTTCTCCTGCGCCAGACGATAGACGGCAGCCCCGAAGGCTGCAGTCGCGCAGAAGACCGGAAACCGCGCTATTTAGTAGGTGTAAACACCACGTCCGCTCTTGCGGCCCAGGCGGCCGGCGGCCACCATTTCCTTGAGCAGCGGGCAGGCGCGGTACTTGCTGTCGCCGAACTCCTTGAGGTAGACCTCCATCACGGCCAGGCACACGTCCAGGCCGATCATGTCGGCCAGGGCCAGCGGGCCTATGGGCTGGTTGCAGCCCAGCTTCATGCCGGCATCGATGTCCTCGGCCGAGGCCAGACCTTCGGCCAGCACGAAGAAGGCCTCGTTGATCATTGGCACCAGAATGCGGTTGACCACAAAGCCGGGCGCGTTCTTGACGGTAATGGGGGTCTTGCCCAGGCGCTCTGCCAGGTCCTTGACGGCCGCGTGGGTGGCGTCCGAGGTCTGCAGGCCGACGATGATCTCCACCAGTGCCATCATGGGCACGGGGTTGAAGAAGTGCATGCCGATGAAGCGGTCGGCGCGCTGGGTCACGGCGGCCAGCTGGGTGATGGAGATCGAGGAGGTGTTGGTGGCCACGATCACGTCCTGGGCCAGCAAAGCGTCCAGCTGCTTGAGGATCTTGACCTTGAGCTCGAAGTTCTCGGTGGCGGCTTCGATCACCAGCTGGGCGGACTTCAGGTCGTCGTAGCTGGTCGAGGTCTTGATGCGGGCCAGGGCCGCGGCCTTGTCGGCCTCGCTGATCTTTTCCTTCTTGATCAGGCGGTCCAGGCTGCCGGCCACGGTGGCCAGGCCTTTTTGCACTGCGGCGTCCGAGATGTCCACCATCACCACGTCGATGCCGGACACGGCGCACGCCTGCGCGATGCCGTTGCCCATGGTGCCTGCGCCAATAATGCCTACGGTTTGAATTGCCATAACGCTTGAATCTCCTGATGTTTGCAAATTGCGTCGAACCCGAAAATATTAGCCGGGTTCGGTACGGGTTTGACCCTAGTCGGACATGGTTGGCGTGATAAGAGTCAAACCGATGACAGCGTTTTTCCGCACGACCGTGTTTTTCCTTGTTTCGCGGCTGCGCCGCCTTGGCCAGAATCTGCTGCCACAAGCAGGAGTAATGCATGCGCGACTATCTGGTGATCGGAGGCGGCTCGGCGGGAGCCGTGCTGGCGGCGAGGCTGAGCGAGGACCCGCAGGTGAGCGTGAGTCTGCTGGAGGCCGGCGGCGAGGACAGCAGCGTGCTGATCCACTGTCCCGCGGGCCTGGCGCTGATGGCCAAGCAAAAAGCCAGCAACTGGAATATGAGCACGGTGCCGCAGGCCGGGCTCGGCGGCCGCCGGGGCTATCAGCCGCGCGGCAAGGTGTTGGGCGGATCCAGCTCCATCAACGCCATGATCTATGTGCGCGGCCAGCCCGAGGACTATGAATACTGGAGCGCACAAGGCAATCCGGGCTGGGGCTGGAGCGATGTTCTGCCGTATTTCCAGAAGTCGGAGTGCAACATGCGCGGTGCCGATGCGCTGCATGGCGGCGGTGGCCCGCTGCATGTGTCCGATCTGCGTGACCCGAATCCGCTGGCTCAGGCTTTTGTGCAAGCGGGCGTGCAGGCCGGCCATGCGCACAACGCCGATTTCAACGGCCCCAGCCAGGAGGGCGTGGGCCTGTACCAGGTCACGCATCACAACGGCGAGCGCTGCAGCGCGGCCAAGGCCTATCTGACGCCGGTGCGCGGCCGGCCCAACCTCGAGGTCATCACCCAGGCGCGCGTGCTGCGGGTGCTGCTCGAAGGGCGGCGGGCCGTGGGCGTGGAGTACGAGCAGGGCGGCCAGGTCAGGCAGCTGCGCTGCCGCCGCGAGGTCCTGCTGTGTGCGGGCGCGCTGCAATCGCCGCAGCTGCTCATGCTCTCCGGCATAGGGCCGGGCGAACATCTGCAGCAGCTGGGCATAGCGGTGGCCCAGCACCTGCCCGGCGTGGGCGAGCATCTGCACGACCATCCCGATGTGGTGCAGGTCATGGACGGCCCGCAACTCACCGACAGCTTCGGCATCTCTTTCACCGGCATCAAAAACCTCTGCCGGGGCGTGGGCCTGTGGCGGCGCGAGCGGCGCGGTATGCTGACCACCAATTTTGCCGAGGCCGGCGGCTTCATCCGCAGCCGGCCGCAGGAGGCCGCACCCGATCTGCAGTTGCACTTCGTGGTTGGCAAGCTGGTCGACCATGGCCGCCGGACGGTACTGGGCCATGGCTATTCCTGCCATGTCTGCATTTTGCAGCCCAGGAGTCGGGGGCGCGTGCGGCTTGCGTCCAGGGATGCGCAGGCCATGCCGCTGATAGACCCGGCGTTCTTTGCCGATGCTGACGATATGCAGCGCATGGTGCGCGGCGTGCGCCGCATGCGCGAAATTCTGAGCCAGCCCGCGCTGAGAGGCCTGGGCGGCCGGGAGTTCGCCCATTCGGCCGGGGCGCGCAGCGATGCGGAGATCGAGCGGTTCATCCGCGGCTATGCCGACACGATCTACCACCCCGTGGGCAGCTGCCGCATGGGGCCGGGCCCGCAGGATGTGGTCGATGCGCGGCTGCGCGTGCATGGGGTGGAGGGCCTGCGCGTGGTGGACGCTTCGGTGATGCCGCGCATCGTGAGCGGCAACACCAATGCGCCGACCATCATGATTGCCGAGAAGGCCGCCGACCTGATCCGGGCCGGGCGCTGATCACAGCGGCGGCACCGAGGCCGGTTCGGCCTCGCTGTGCGCGGGCTCGGGCGGGGCCAGGGTGTGGATCTCCAGGCGCCCGCGCCCACGCTCCTTGGCACTTTGCAAGGCCTGGCTGGCCCGCTCGACCAGCTCGTCCAGGCTCAGGCCTTCCCAGACCTCGGGCGCCAGAGCGCAGCCCGCGCTGAAGTCCAGATCTACCTGCAGTTCGTACTGGGCGCCCAGCTGCATGGCGGATCTGAGCCGGGTGTATAGCGAACGCACGCCCGCGGCATCGGCATGCAGCAGCAGGCAGAAGGTCTCGCCGCTCCAGCGGCCGGCGATCTCTTCGCCGCGCATCTGCTTTTGCAGTGTGCGCGACAGCAGCTGCAGCGCCTCGTCCCCGACCGTATGTCCATGGCGGTCGTTGACGCGCTGGAAGTGGTCCATGTTCAGCAGCACTATGGCCAGGGCCAGCTGCTTGCGCTTGGCGCGGCGCAGCATGATCTGCGCCTGGCGGGTCAGCGCATGGCGGTGGAGCAGGCCGGTCAGACTGTCCTGCTGGTGCTGCTTCATGCCGCGGCGGCGGGTTTCGTCATTCGAGGCGATCAGAATGGCCACCAGCAGCAGGGTGCTGGAAAACGGCGCCAGCATGGCGAAGTCCAGATTGGCGTAGGAGTCCTCGGTGAAGCGCTGCAGCCAGGGAGTCTGCAGCGTGAGATAGCTGCGCAGCAGCATGATCAGGCTCATGGCCGAGCCCACGCCGAAGAGTATGTAGCGCCAGCTCTTGTTCGCGGGCCGGGCCGGATAGAGCGCCATGCAGGCCACCAGGGCGGCGCAGATGCCGTAACAGGCGCTGAACCAGGCCAGGCGGTTGGGCACGGACTGCAGCAGCACCACAAAGCCCAGCGGGCCCAGGATGCCGCAGGCGATCTGGGCGCGCACCAGCAGCCTGGAGCGCGGGCCCAGCCAGCCGCGCAAGGCCTTGCCCAGCTGCCACAGCGCGGCCATGGCCGAGACCGCAGCCCCCAGCGGCAGCAGCGTGTTCCAGAGCTCAGACTCCATATGCGCGGTGGCGAGTATGAGCAGCCAGGCCAGTCCCTGGAGCAGCAGAAACTGCTGCGCATGGCGGGCTGCGGGACTGATCTTCTGGCCCATGAACCAGGGCAGGGCAAAAGCGATGGTCATCAGATTGACGGCCACCACGATGGTCATGGAGAAGAAGTCCAGCTGCAGCATGGAGGCGGTTTCCTACTGGAAGGCGACTTCGTCGAAGCTGCGCAGCTTGCGGCTGTGCAGCCGGTTGGTGCCGCCCTCGCGCAGAATGTCCACGGCGCGCATGCCTATGCGCAGATGCTGGTCCACGCGCTCGCGGTAGAAATGGTTGGCCATGCCGGGCAGCTTGATTTCGCCGTGCAGCGGCTTGTCGCTGACGCACAGCAAGGTGCCATAGGGCACGCGGAAGCGGAAGCCGTTGGCCGCGATGGTGGCCGATTCCATGTCCAGCGCCACGGCCCGGCTCTGGCTGAAGCGCAGCTGGGGCAGGTTGTCGGGCAGCAGCTCCCAGTTGCGGTTGTCGGTGCTGGCCACGGTGCCGGTGCGCATGATGCGCTTGAGGTCGGCATGCTCCATCTGCGTCACGTCGGCCACGGCCTGCTGCAGGGCGAGCTGGATTTCGGCCAGCGCCGGAATCGGCACCCACAGCGGCAGCTCTTCGTCCAGCACATGGTCCTCGCGCACATAGGCATGGGCCAGCACATAGTCGCCCAGCTGCTGGCTGTTGCGCAGACCCGCGCAGTGGCCCAGCATCATCCAGGCATGGGGGCGCAGCACGGCGATATGGTCGGTAATGGTCTTGGCGTTGGACGGGCCCACGCCGATATTGACCATGGTGATGCCGCTGTAGTCGGAGCGCACCAGGTGGTAGCCGGGCATTTGCGGCAGGCGCGGCGGCGCGGCGCCCAGAGCGTCCACGGTCTCGGCGGGCAGGCCCTTGCGGCGCGTGACGACATTGCCGGGCTCGATGAAGGCGATGTATTCGCTGTCTTCCCTGGCCATCTCGGCATGGCCCAGGCGGATGAACTCGTCGATGTAGAACTGGTAGTTGGTGAACAGCACGAAGTTCTGGAACCACTCGGGCGCCGTGCCCGTGTAATGGCGCAGGCGGTGCAGCGAATAGTCGACGCGCGGTGCGGTGAACAGCGACAGCGGCAGGGCCTCGCTGGGGTGCGGGCGCCAGGTGCCGTTGGCGATGCCGTCGTCCATGGACTCGAGATCGGGCAGGTCGAACACGTCGCGCATCAGCAGGCGGCGCTCGGCCGAAAGCGTGCCTTCCACATAGTCGTTGTCGGCGAACGAGAAATGGATGGGAATCAGCTTGTCGCTCAGGCCCACTTCCAGCGGCACCTGGTGATGGAGGATCAGCAGGCGGAACTGTTCCTCGAGATAGTGGGCGAACAGATCGGGCCGGGTCAGCGTGGCCTCGTAGGTGCCCGGGCCTTCCACAAAGCCGTAGCTCAGCTTGGTGTCGGCGCGCGCCACCGTGGTGGTCCGGATGCGCACGAACGGGTAGTAGGCATGGATGGGGGCGGCCGGGGTTTCTCCGGCCACAAAGCGCTGCATGCCGACGCGCAGATGCTCGATCTGCTCGCGGTACAGCTGTTGCACATGGAGCAGAGCCTGCAGGGCATCCGTATGGAAAATACTGCCGTTCTTAGCGGGAGAGGTAGGTGTATTCGGGGCCATGCACTATTGTCTTTATAGCGGGTGACAGTGTTGCGACATCCAGTGCTGCGCCTGATCAGAGGGCAGCGGAGCCGATACCAGGAACCCTTGCATCATGGCACAACCCATGTCTTTGAGCAGTTGCTGCTGGGCCTGGGTTTCCACCCCTTCGGCCACGATGTTCAGATGCAGGCTCTGGCCCATCTGCACGATGGCGCCGACTATGGCCTGGGCATCGGGGTTGTGGGTCAGGTCGGAGACGAAGGAGCGGTCGATCTTGAGCAGGTCTATGGGGTGTTTGCGCAGATAGGCCAGCGAGGAATAGCCGGTACCGAAGTCGTCGATGGCCAGGCGCACGCCCAGGGCCTTGAGGTCTTGCAAGGTCTCGGACATCTGCCCGCCCGAGAGCATGAGCGTGGACTCGGTCAGCTCGATATGCAGCAGCCCGGCATCGAGGCCGCTGTCTTCCAGCGCCTGAGCCACTTCCCGGACCACGTCGCGCTGGCGGAATTCCTGGGCGGAGAGATTGATGGCCATGGGCACGGCCGGGTGGCCCGCATCCTGCCAGGCCTTGGCCTGACGGCAGGCCTGGTTGAGCACCCAGCGGTCCACGGCGGCGATCAGGCCGCGGTTCTCGGCAAAGCCTATGAATTCGTCGGGAGGCACCAGACCGCGATCCGGGTGCTTCCAGCGCACCAGGGCTTCGAAGCCCGCGAGCTCGCCGCTGTGCATATGGATCTGCGGCTGGTAGTGCAGCTCGAACTCGTCGCGCTCCACGGCCTGGCGCAGCAGCTGCTCCTGCATGAGCATGCGCGTGCTGCGGCTCTCCAGCATCGGGATGTAGTACTGCGTGAAGCCGCGGCCACGGCTCTTGGCCATGTGCATGGCGGCTTCGGCATTGCTGAGCAGCGCCTCGGGACTGTCTCCGTCCTGGGGATAGGCAGCGATGCCCAGGCTCAGCGAGATCACCAGCGGCGTGCCCTCGATCTGATAGGGAGCCTCCACGGCGCTGCGCAGCTGTGCGGCCAGGGCCTCGATTTCGAGCGGGCTGGGGTCGTCGGGAAGCAGCACCACAAAGTCATCGCTGCCGATGCGGGCCACGAAGTCCTGCGGCCGCAGCGCGTTGCGCAGGCGCTGGGCCATCTCGCACAGCAGCAGATCGCCGGCGCGGTGGTTCAGGGAGTCGTTGACGGCCTGGAACTGGTCCAGGTCCAGGCTGAACACGGCCAGGCGGGTATTCTGGGCCAGGCACCGGGCCAGGGCCTCGCCGAGCTGCCGGTTCAGATGGGCGCGGTTGGGCAGGCGCGTGAGCGGGTCGTGGCGGGCCAGAAAGTCCAGGTGCTGGCGCGCCTGGATGCTGGCCGTCATGTCGCGCACGACGACGATGCGGTATTCGTCGTTGATGCCGGGCATGGTCTTGGCCTCGACCTCGATGGGAACCTGCTCGCCGTTCTTGTGGACGAGCATGGATTCCTCGCGGCCCTCGCGTCCGCTGCGCATATGCTGCAGCGCACGCAGGCGGAATTCGAGCGCTACATAGTCGAGTATGGGCGTGCCGCGCAGTTCGTCCAGGGTATAGCCCGTGAGCCGGGCCAGCGCATCGTTGCCGTCGAGGATGAAGCCGTCGCGGTGCAGGACTATGGCTTCGGTCGTGATGGCCGAGAACTTGCGCATGCGCTCCTCGTTGTCGCGCATCTGCTGGGCCACCTGGTACTGGGGGCTGACATCGGTCAGCAGCGCCACCACGCCCTTGAGCAGGCCTTGCTCGACATGGGGGCGCAGCACGGTTTCCAGAAACTGCAGCTTGCCGGCCGAGGACAGGAGCTTGCGCGTATAGCGCACGGGCTCGGGGTCATGGGCTTTCAGCGGTCCCAGATAGGGCTCGATCTGCTCCCAGACATCCTCGCCCACCACCTCGTGTGCCGAAAGCCCGACAATGGTTTGCGGTGTCAGCCCGAAATACTCGGCATAGCGGGCGTTGGCAAAACTGCAGGTACGGGTGGCTGCATCAAAATAGGCCAGCATGGCCGGCGTGCTGTCTGCGATCAGGCGCAGCATGGCATCCTCGTTCCTGATCTGCCGCTGGTTGAAGTTGTCAGGCATGCGCCTCCCTTTGGAGAGCATTTTTATAGGATTTAGTCTGGATTTAACCAGAGTCAGCTAGTTTTATCCGAATTATTTCAAAACGAATTTACAACTGCTGACAGCAGGGCCCGCGTTGCAGCCGCGCCAAACTGGGCGCTTCTTGATATGACTAAAACTTCTGTACTCGCTTCATCGTCCACCTGGTTGCATCCGCACAACCTGCTGAGGGTATCCGTGGTGGTGGCCGTGCTCACCATTGTCCTCAAGACCCTGGCCTGGTGGCTGACGGGCTCGGTCGGTCTGCTGTCGGATGCGCTGGAGTCCTTCGTGAACCTGGCGGGCGCCATGTTTGCGCTGACCATGGTCACCGTGGCCAAGCGGCCCGCCGATACCGAGCACCCCTATGGGCATTACAAGGCCGAGTATTTCTCGGCCGGCTTTGAGGGCGTGCTGGTCATAGGCGCGAGCCTGGCCATCGCCTGGGCCGCGCTGTCGCGGCTCTGGCATCCGCAGCCGCTGGACAAGCTGAGCTGGGGCCTGCTGCTGTCCCTGGTCAGCACGGGCTTCAACGGTCTGCTGGCCTGGGTCATGCTGCGTTCGGCGCGCCAGTACCGCTCCATGGCCCTGGTCGGCGATGCCAAGCATCTGCTCACCGATGTTTGGACCTCGGTGGGCGTGGTGGTCGGCCTGCTGGCCGCGGCCTGGACCGGCTGGCTGTGGGTGGATGCTTTGGTGGCTCTGGGCGTGGCCGCCCATATCTGCGTGCAGGGCATGCAGCTGGTCTGGCAATCCTCGCAAGGGCTCATGGACCAGGCGCTCGACGCGCCCCAGCGCCTGCAGATCGACAACTTGCTGGACGGCTATGCGCGGCGCGGCGACGGCGTGGTCTTCGACAATGTCTCGAGCCGGCAGGCCGGCGAGCGCAGCTTTCTCGATCTGCACATGCATGTGCCGGGCCAGTGGAGCGTGCAGCGCGCGGCACAATTGCGCTCCGAGATCGAGGCCGAGCTGCTCAAGGCCATTCCGGGCCTGTATGCGCGCATCGAGCTGCTGCCCGAGGGCATGAGCACGGCCAGCGAGGTGGCCGATGGTGGCGCGGAGGGCGCCGTGCAGGAGAGTTCCGGAACATGATGAGTGTGATACAGCGCGTCAGGCAGGCGCGCGTCGAGGTCGAGGGCCGCATTACGGGCCAGATCGAACATGGTTTGCTGGCCCTGGTCTGCGCCGAGCGCGGCGACAGCGATGCCGAGGCCGACAAGCTGCTGGCCAAGCTGCTCAAGCTGCGCATCTTCAGCGACGAGGCGGGCAAGATGAACCGCAGCCTGCAGGACGTGGGCGGCGGCCTGCTGGTGGTGAGCCAGTTCACGCTGGCCGCAGACACGCGCGGCGGCAACCGCCCGAGCTTTACGGGCGCAGCAGCACCCGACGAGGGGCGGCGCCTGTACGACTATTTCGTGAACCAGGCCCGGCTGGCGCATCCACTGGTGCAGACCGGTGAATTCGCGGCCGATATGCAGGTGCATCTGGTCAACGACGGCCCGGTAACCATTCCGCTGCGCATAGAGCCTGCCGCCCTGGCATGAACACGTACTTTCCTACGCAGAACCAACCCATGAACAACCTTCGCACTCACTCCCTGCTCGCTATTTCATTGAAGGTGGCACTGGGCGCAGCCCTGGTCTGCGGTCTGTCGGCCCAGGCACAGACGCTCAAAAAGCCCACTCTCGATGCGCTGCTGGCCCAACCCGCACCGACCTCTTTTGCCGCTTTTGCGCAGCAGGCCGCCAAGGCCCAGCCCTCGGTGGCCATGGCCGTACAGCGCTACGGCCGTGGTGAAGCACTGTCGGGCGAGGAGCTGGCCGATATCGCGCGCCTGCTGGGTGCCTATACCCGTCTTACGCAGGAGGGCGCGGTGCTCGCCAGCCTGCAGCACATGGTGGCCCTGCCCACGGTGCGCGACGCCAAGGTGGCGCCGCACGAAAGCCCGGCCATTGTCGATTTCGGCAAGCTGGTCGAATCCATGTCCCGCGACTTCGGCCTGCGCTTTCGCAATGTGGACAACCGCATTTTCGAGGTGACCCTGCCCGCGAACATTGCAGGAAAGGGCCAGGACGAGTTCGGCATCCTCACCCATGCCGATGTGGTGCCCGTGGTGGCGGCCGAATGGGTGCTGGACGGCAAGGCCATCGACCCCTTCCAGGTCACGCGCGTGGGCGACAGGCTGTACGGCCGCGGCACCATCGACGACAAGGGCTCGATCGCCACCGTGCTGTATGCGATGAAGGCCGTCAAGGACAGCGGCCTGCCGCTGGCGCGCGGCATCCGCCTGATGATAGAAACCACCGAGGAGTCCGGCGGTGACGCGATGAAGTACTACCAGGCCAAGACCCCGCTGCCCGAGTACAACATCGTGCTCGACAGCAAATACCCGGCCGTGGTCGCCGAGAAGGGATCGGGCGCGCTCAAGGCCGTGTTTGCCAATATGCGCGTCGATGCGGCCAAGCCCGCCATCACCGCCATGGCGGGGGCGGCCTCGGCCAATGCCATCGCGCAGACGGCCACGGCCACCATCTCGGCCGGCGATGCGGCCGCGCTGGCGGTCGTAGCTCAGCGCCTGAACGCTGCGAAAGACGGTTTCATTGCCGAGCACCAGGCCCAGGGCGGCAAGTTCGCCATAGCCGTTCAGCCGGGCGATGGCACGATCACCGTCAAGGTCACGGGCACCTCGGCCCACGGCTCGCGCCCCGAGGAGGGCGTGAACCCCGTGCCGCGCCTGGCGCTGTTCCTGCAGCAGACGTTGATGCCAGCGCAGGGCGTGGCCCTGGTGCAGCCCAACCAGTACAGCCAGGCCCTGCGCTATATCAACAGCGTGTTCGGCCTCGACTACTTCGGCAAGCAGCTGGGTATTGCCTATGCCGATGATTTCATGGGGCCGCTGACCCTGTCGCCCAATCTCATCAAGGCCGCGGATGGCAGGCTCGAAGTGACCACCAATGTGCGCATGCCGCGCGGCAAGACGCCCGAGCAGCTGCGCGCCGAGGTCGAGCAGGGCATAGCCCGCTGGAGCGAAGCCGCCAAGGTGCCGGTGGCGGTGGAGTACACCCAGGGCAACTGGATGGCGCGCGACCCCAAGGGCGCCTGGCTGACCACCCTGCTCAATATCTTCGGCGACACCACGGGCCTGGACGCCAAGCCCGTTCCCACGGCCGGCAGCACCACGGCCAAGCTCATGCCCAATGCCATCAACTTCGGCCCCGCCATGCCCGGCAAGAAATACACGGCCCATAACGCGCTCGAATACCAGGAGCTCGCCGATCTGCGCACCGACATGCAGATGTTCACCGAGATGCTGGTGCGCATCGGCAATCTGCAGCAGATGCAGTGACGCGCTGAAGGCAAGGTGCAGCCCCGATGGCGGGGCTGGCGCTGCTTACTGCATCACGTTCATAACGGCCAAGGTCATGGTTTCCACGCCGGTCTTGAACGTGGGTTCGGGTTCTGGGGCGAAGAAGGGTGAGTGATTGAAGGGCAGGGGCTTGCCACCGGGCTGACTGGCCTCGGCCACCTTCTTGGGGTCGTACACGCCCAGGGTGTAGAACATGGATGGCACACCCTGATTGATGAAGTCCGAGAAATCTTCGCTGGCCGTGATGGGTGAGATGGGGATCACATTCCGGTCGCCGAGCGCGGCCTTGAACAGCTTGACCGTGCGTCCTACCAGTGCCGCGTCATTGACCACGGCATCCGAGCCCTTGACCAGCTTGACCTCGGGTGCAGGAGCGCCCAACATGGCGGCTTCGGCCTTGGCCGTGCGTTCAATGCCTTCGTGCATTTTGGTGCGCACCTCGCTCTTGTAGCTGCGGATCGTTCCGAGCAGCCGCGCCTGGTCGGGAATGATATTGCCCGCGCTGCCCGAGTTGAAGGCACCCACGGTGACCACGCCGAACTCCATGGGGTCTTTTTCGCGGCTGATCACGCCCTGCACATCGACCACAAAGCGTGAGGCCATGAGCACGGGGTCAATGCCTTTGTCCGGCATGGAGCCATGGCTGCCACGGCCATGGAAAGTGATGTCCAGCGAGTCCGAATTGGAGGTCGCCGGCCCGGCCACATAGCCGACCATGCCGTAGGGCATGGAGCCGGTATGCAGAGCAAAAGCGTAGTCGGGTTTGCCGAATTTCTTGAACAGGCCGTCGGCCAGCATGGCCTTGGCTCCGGTCACGGTCTCCTCGGAAGGCTGGGCCACGAACATCAGCGTGCCTTTCCATTGATTCTTCAGGCCCAGCAGGGCCTGGGCCGTGCCCAGCCAGCTCGTCATATGCATATCGTGGCCGCAGCTATGGGCGACAAAGCTTTCCTTGCCGTTGTACTGGGCCTTGGCCTTGCTGGCATAGGGCAGACCGGTCTTCTCTTCCATGGGCAGGGCGTCCAGCTCGGTGCGCACCATCACTGTGGGACCTGCGCCGTTGCGGTAAATGGCGACCAGCCCGGTCTTGCCAATGCCTTCCGTCACCTCGAAGCCCAGCTTGCGCATCTCCGAGGCCAGCTTGGCAGCGGTGCGGGTTTCCTGAAAGCCCAGCTCGGGGTGGGCATGCAGGTCCTCATAGATGCTGCGCATGCCGGGGTACATCTGGCTGATCAGGCGTTGCAGCTCGGGCTTGATGGGTTGCGGGTCCAGCTCGGCGCTCCAGGCGGGGCTGGTGCTCAGGGAGCAGATGGCGGTGGCAATGATGCAGAAGCTGCGGGCAAGTTGAGGGTGCATGTTTTCGTGGGTGTTTGGAGTGACGTGGCGGCCTGTTCCTGGCAAAGGCCGTGCTTTCCAGCCTAGGTGCATGACTGCAGAGAGCTTGAGAGGGACAACCCGTGTGAATAGTCACTCAGGCAACTCGCTGTTCGCAGTCCCCGGATAATTGCGAGCCATGAATACCTCCACCAGCGCCGCCAAGGCCTCTGACTCCACCGCTTTCTCGGCGCTGCCCCTGTCCCCCGAAATGCTGGCCAACCTCCAGCAGCTCGGCTATGCGCAGATGACGCCCATCCAGGCCGCCAGCCTGCCGCTGACCCTGCAGGGCAAGGACTTGATCGCCCAGGCCAGCACCGGCAGCGGCAAGACGGCTGCCTTCGGCCTGCCCATGGTCGACCGCCTCAATCCGCGCTGGTTTGCCGTCCAGGCCCTGGTGCTGTGTCCCACGCGCGAGCTGGCCGACCAGGTGGCCACCGAAATCCGTCGCCTGGCGCGCGCCCAGGACAATATCAAGGTCGTCACCGTCTATGGCGGCGTGCCTTCGCGCAACCAGATCGCTTCGCTGGAAAACGGCGCCCACATCGTGGTCGGCACGCCGGGCCGCGTGATGGACCTGATGGAGCGCGGCAAGCTCGATATCGGCAACCTCAAGACCCTGGTGCTGGACGAGGCCGATCGCATGCTGGACATGGGCTTTCTCGGCGACATCGAAACCGTGGTGCGCCAATGCCCGGCGGATCGGCAGACCCTGCTGTTCTCGGCCACCTACCCCGAAGGCATTGCTTCGCTGGCCCAGCGTTTCATGCGTGACCCGCAGACCGTGAAGGTGGCTGCGCAACATAGCTCTAACAAGATCGAGCAGCGCTGGTACGAAGTCGGTGCCCGCGAGAAGGTGGCGACCGTGGCCAAGCTGCTGGCCCACTTCCGCCCCGAATCGACGATTGCTTTCTGCAACACCAAGCAGCAATGCCGTGACGTGGTCAATGCGCTGCAGGCCGAAGGTTTCAGTGCGCTGGCGCTGTTTGGCGAGCTGGAGCAGCGCGAGCGCGACGAAGTACTGGTGCAGTTTGCCAACAAGAGCTGCAGCGTGCTGGTCGCCACCGATGTGGCGGCGCGCGGCCTGGATATTGCCGCTCTGTCGGCCGTGATCAATGTGGACGTGACGCCGGATTCCGAAGTGCATATCCACCGCATCGGCCGCACGGGCCGCGGCGATGCCGAAGGGCTGGCGCTGAATCTGGTGTCCATGGACGAGATGGGCAGCGTGGGCAAGATAGAGCAGTTGCAAGGCCGGGCTTCGCAGTTCTTCCCCGTGGACGAGCTCACGCCCGCCGCCGGTGGCGAGCTGCTGCCGCCCATGATGACCATCCAGATCATTGGCGGGCGCAAGGAAAAGATCCGCGCTGGCGACGTGATGGGCGCCATGTGCGCCGACTTCGGCTACAGCCGCGAGCAGATCGGCAAGATCAGCGTCAACGACTTTTCCACCTATGTGGCCGTGGATCGCAAGATCGCTTCGGCAGCTTGCGCCAGGCTCAATGCGGGCAAGGTCAAGGGCAAGACCGTGAAGGCGCGGCTGCTCTAAGCATCGGCCATTCGGTTGATCTCCAGCGCCTGTTCACACAGCGCGGGATGCTCGCAAAAAAGCCTTCTCGGCGACGAGAAGGCTTTTTGCCTTGGAGCGGCGCTTCAGCCTTTGGCGAAGAACAGTCCTGCCATCACCAGCCCGGTGGCCACAATGCCCCAGCGCAGGACATGGGGCGCGATCTTGCGCGCCACGCGGGCCCCCAGATAGCCGCCCAGGGTGGCGGCCGCCATCATGACGAGGGCCAGCTTCCACTCCACAATGCCGCCCACGGCGTAGATCGCCACGGCAATCGCCGTCAGCAGGGCCGAGACCAGGTTCTTCATGCCGTTCATGGCGTTGAGCGAGGTCTGTCCCAGCAGGCCGAACAAGGCCAGCAGCAAAATGCCCAGGCCGCCGTTGAAGTAGCCGCCATAGATGGCCACGATCAGCATGCCTGCAGCGGCCTTGGTCGCCGATGGGGTGGCGTGAGCGGCATTCTTGCCTGCAGCCCAGGCGCGCAACTGCGGGCCGAAGGCGAACATGGCGGTAGCGGCCAGCAGCAGCCAGGGCACGACCTTGCGGAAGGTGGCGTCGGGCGTGAACAGCAGCAGCGCCGCACCCGCAGAGCCGCCGATCAGGGACAGCGCCACCACCTGTTTCATGGACAGGCCCGGCGGGGACTGCATATCGTCCTTGAAGCCCCATGCACCCGCCATATAGCCCGGCAGCAGGGCCACGGTGCCCGTGGCATTGGCAATCACGGGCGGCACGCCGGTGAAGACCAGCGCGGGAAGGGTCAGAAAGCTGCCGCCGCCGGCGACCGCGTTGAGCGCGCCGGCCGTGAAAGCTGCGGCCAGCAAAAGGGCGAGGTGGCCCAGGTTCTCCATGTTCTTGTCTCCTGATTTTCTCTGTCGGCTTTGCGCCTTGTTGTCGGCGTCGATCTTAGGCGATGGCCTGTGTCGCCTCTTTTTCTTCTTCTGGCATGGTTAATTGTTTTTGGAAATAAAAGAATGTGAAAACAGTATTTTGAGGAATAAGTAATTGTTTTGACAATCAACTCCTTAGTTAAGGAGTTTTGCCGTGAATCTGCCCCGTTTCCTCTCCCGCACCGTTTGGGCCTTGCTGGCCGCAAGCGGTGTATCGGGCGCAGCCATGGCCCAGCAGCCGGAGTTTCCCGCGCGCTCCGTCAAGCTGGTGGTCGCCAATGGCCCGGGCAGCGCGCCCGATCTGCTGGCGCGCCAGGTGGGCAATCTGGTTTCCAGGGAGTGGAAGCAGGCCGTGGTGGTGGAGAACAAGGGCGCTGCGGGCGGGGTCTCGGCCGTGGATGCCGTGGTCAAGTCGCCAGCCGACGGCTATACCCTGCTGGTGGGCGGCGACAGCGCCATCACCATCATGCCCAATGTGCAGCGCAATCTGCCCTATGACGTGAAGAACGATCTGGTGCCGGTGACCAAGCTGGGCCAGTCCGACTTCGTGCTGGTGGCCAATCCGCGCAAGGGGTTCAGGAACCTGCAGGAGTTCGTGAGCTTCGCCAAGTCCCACCCGGGCCAGATCAACTATGCCTCGTCCGGAACCGGCGGCGCCCAGCATCTGGCCATGGAACAGCTCAAGCAGCGCGCGGGCTTTTTTGCCACCCATATTCCCTATCGCGGCGGACCCCAGGGCCTGCAGGACGTGCTGGCCGGGCAGGTCGACGTGATGCTGATCGCCGTGGCGCCGGCCCTGCCGCAGATCCAGAGCGGCAAGCTGACCGCGCTCGCCGTCTCCGGCGTGCGCCGCCATCCGCTGCTGCCCCAGGTGCCCACGGTGGCCGAGAGCTACAAGGGCTACGAGGCCGGCGCCTGGTTCGGCCTGTTCGCGCCCAAGGGCACGCCGGCCGCCGTGGTCCAGTCCCTGGCCCGCGATGCCGACCGCGCCCTGAAGGACCCGGAGCTGCGCCAGGCCCTGCTGCAGCAAGGCATCACTCCCGTGGGCGAAGGCCAGCAGGTGTTTGCCAAGCAGATCCGCAGCGACGATGTGCGCGTGGCCCAGCTGGTGCGCAGCATAGGCCTGAGCATCGAGTAAACGGCGTTTCGCAGCAGCAGAAAAAAGCGGCCGGAGGCCGCTTTTGCTTTTCTCGCCGGACGCGGAGGCTCAGAAGCTGTAGCGCAGGCCGATCGAGACTTCGCTGGCCGTCAGCTTGGCACGCATCTGCTCGTCCTGCAGGCCGCGGACGTTGGCGAAGTTGTTGGCGCCGCTCTTGGTCTTGCCCATGTCGACATAGCGCCAGCCCAGGTCGATGCTGAGCTTCTGGACGGGCGAATAGCTGACGCCAAAGCCCACGGAGTACGCCAGATTGTTCTGGGAGTCGCCGCTGTACTGGCGGCCCGGGTTGCCTTGCCAGCCGCTGGACTGCAGATGGGCCAGACCCAGGCCGGCCATGCCGTACAGCGAGAACTGGGCGTTCAGCGGGAAATCCTTGTACGCGTTGACCATCAGGCGCTGCGAGCGGATCTGGTGGTGGTTGAAGCTGGTGGGGAAGCGAGTGGAGCCGCTGGTGAACTCATTGTTCTTGGGCAGGGTGTACTCGGCTTCCACGCGCCAGTTCGACGGGAGCTGGTAACCCAGGGCCAGAGAGGCGCCCGTGGCGGTATTCGACTCGTCGCCGGGCACGAACTGCCCCAGGCCGGGGCGGGCGCTGGAATCCATGTCGTGGGCCTGGTAGCGTGCGGAATTGATCCGCAGGGCGCCGTAGTAGTTGTCGTCGGCAAAAGCGCTGCCGGCGGCCGCCAGGATCAGCAGGGGTGCGATACGTTGAAATTTCACGAAAAATCCTAGCTCCGATTACTTCAGCAGGTCCTGCACCTTGGCCAGAGCGGCCTGTGCGCACTGGTCGTCCAGATGGCCGCCGGGCGCACCGGCCACGCCCACGGCGCCGACCACTTCATTGCCCACCTTCACGGGCACGCCGCCGCCCAGCAGCAGGAAGCCGGGGATGTCCTTGAGGTTGGCTGCGCCGGCGTTCTTCTGGGAGTTTTCCATGATGGCCAGCGTTGGCGCCTTGGCCGATGCCGAGGTGAAAGCCTTCTTGAAACTGGCTTCCACGGTGTGGGGGCCCGCGTTGTCGGCACGCTGCACGGCGCGCACGCCGCCGGCGCGATCAACCACGGTGGCGGTCACGGCATAGCTATTGGCGGCACAGGCCGCGACGGACTGGGCAGCGATCTGGTTGGCCAGCTCCAGCGATATATTCTTTTCCGTGCGCACGGCCTGGGCGTTGGCGGTGCCAGCGGCCAGGGCGGCCAGGGTCAGGGCGGCGAGTGTCAGAGTGCGTTTCATACGTTTTCTCCGGGTGGATGGGTATGAACGCCACTGTAGAAAAACGCCTCCTGGGCGTCCATGCGGCCGGCTACGCGCGGGCCTCCGTAGAACTACGGAGCGGTGTCCTCGACCAGGGCCGCGTAGCGCCGGATGAGCAGGGCCAGAGAGTCGGTCTCGAGCTTGGCGAACAGATTGGCGCGGTGGGTCTCCACCGTGCGCGGCGACAGCGACAGCGCGCGGCCGATCTCCTTGTTGGTGAGCCCCTCCACGATCAGGCCCAGCACCTCGCGCTCGCGGCCCGAGAGCTGCACATAGCGCTCGCGCGCCTGCCGGTCGGCCTGGTGGCGCTCGCGCGAGCGCACATGCTGGCGTACGGCGGCCTGCAGCGCCTCGATGAGCAGCTCGTCATCGACCGGCTTCTCGAGGAATTCCGCGGCTCCGGCCTTGAAGGCGCGGCGGCACATCTCCACCGTGCCATGGCCGGTGAGCATGATCACCGGCTGGTCCACGCCTTGCGCCACCAGTCGGTCCAGCACCGCCAGCCCGCTGGTGCCGGGCATGCGCACGTCGAGCACGATGGCGCCCACATCGTTGCGCTCGAACTCGGCGAGAAAGGCTTGGGGATCGGCCCAGGCCTGCACGCGCAGGCCTACCGTGCCTATGAGCAGCGCCAGGCTGTCGCGCACGGCGGCATCGTCGTCCACAAGGTGGATCAGGGGCGAGAGGGAAGAGGTCATGGCGCGTTCATGGCTGGTGGGCCAGCGGTAGCAGCAGATGGAATTCGGCCCCTGGCCCGTCGGTGGGCGCAGGGGATGGTGGCGCCAGCGTGAGCTCGCCTCCCATCGCCTGCGCCAGGCTTTCCGACAGCGACAGGCCCAGCCCCAGCCCCCCAGAGCGCGTGGTGTAGAACGGGGTGAATAGACGCGCCCGCGCCTCGGGCGCCACGCCGGGACCGGTGTCGCGCACGCTCAGCAGGACTCGCGCACCCTGGGCGCTCAGGGCCAGCCGCAGGCGGCGCTGGCCGGCATCGCTCTGTTCCATCGCCTGCAGCGCGTTCATCACCAGGTTGTGGATGATCTGCTGCAGGGCCACGGGCTCGGCGCGCACGGCGGGCAGGTCGGCCGGGGCATCCACCTGCACGGCAATGCCGCGGCGGCGCAGTTCGGGCTCCAGCAGGTGCAGCGCGTCATGCACGGCGGCGGGCAGGGCCAGGATCTGGGCCTGGCCCGACAGATCGGGCCGCTCCACCACGCGGCGCAGCCGCCCCACGACGGCGCTGGCGCGGCGCGCCTGGGCCACGGCCTGGCCCATGGCGTGGCGCGCGGTGTCCAGATCCGGTTCCTCATCGCCCAGCAGACGCTGCGCCGCCTGGGTGCTGGCCAGCAGCGCGGTCAGCGGCTGGTTGAGTTCGTGCGCCATGCCCGCGGCCAGCTCGCCGAGCTGGTTGAGGCGCGCGACCTGGCCCAGGCGCAGCAGCTCCTCTGCGCGGCGCGCAGCCACGCGCTGGCGCAGCAAGGTGCGCAGTGCGGCCAGTGCCGCGGCGCTGGCCGCCGCCCAGGCCAGCATGCTGGCCCAGGGCAGCTCGCTCCAGCCCACGTCGCGCTCCAGCACCACGTCGAAAGGCTGGCTCTGCGAGGCCAGCAGTTTGTGGAAATCGTAATGCCAGCCACGCTCCAGGCGCCGCCCGGTCTGAACGGTAAAGGCCTGGCCTTGGTACTCAAGCCGCACGCGCACGGGGCTGGTTTTGGCATCCATGGGCCACTCGTCCCAGGGGATGGTGGCGTGCAGGTCCAGCAGCAGGGCGTGGTTGGCGGCCTGGCCGGCACCCGCAAGCGCCAGCCACACCCGGCCTGCGCGCAGGTCGGCCTGGGCCAGTTCGGCATGGCCGCTCTGCAGCGAGCGTGCCGCGGCCGCGTCCAGCGCGGTGCCGAGGCTGCGGGGCCAGTCGGCCGGCCAGATGCTGCCCGGCAGGCGGCGCAGCACCTGGGTGATCTGCGGGTAGGCAGCGGGCAGGCGCGGCAGCGGTACGGCCACCTTGGCGCTGCGGCCTTCTGCGGGGGGCTGCAGCAGCGGCAGCATGGCCATCACCGCATCGTGCTGCACCGCACGCTGGCTCAGCAGCCGGTGCACGATGCGCGCATCCGTCACGAACGCATCCTCCAGTGCCTGCAATCGCGCATGCGCAAGCCACCCGGCGCCCGCAATGACCACCAGGGTCCAGGCAAGCAGCCAGGCCAGGGGACGGCGCCAGTCGGAGAGGGTCATGGCCGGAATGGTCGCCCGCTTATTTGGCGTAGGGGTCCTGGAAGCCGAGCTCCTGCATGATCTCGGTCTCGTAGGCTTCCATCTCTTCGGCGTCTTCCTCGCTGGTCTCATGGTCCCAGCCCTGGGCATGCAGCGTGCCGTGCACCAGCAGGTGGGCGTAGTGCTCTTCCAGGGACTTGTTCTGTTCCCTGGCTTCGCGTTCGACCACGGGCGCGCACAGCACCAGGTCGGCCATCACCGTGGGCTCCCGCTGATAGTCGAAGGTCAGCACATTGGTCGCGTAGTCCTTGTGGCGGTACTCGCGGTTCAGGTTCTGGCCTTCCTCGGCATCGACGATGCGCACGGTGATCTCGGCATCCACGGCCAGCGCGTGGCGGATCCAGCGCGTGACCTTGCTGCGGCTCAGCAGCTCGCGGTGGGCGGCGGCTTCGGGAAAGCGGCCGAATTGCAGTGAAAGTTGCAGTTGATTCAAAGACATTTTGGCTTGTAGCGCTGATGCATCAAGCGCCATCAGCTATGAAGTTTACTTAGAACGTGTTTACGATTTCATCACGCTGACTCTTGCTTGCACCCCGGTGCAAGCGGCGAGCCATCGCTTCGAACTCATCCCGATTGCGCTTCAACGCGGCTGTGTAGAGATCGTAAACACGTTCTTAAAGCTCGTCCGCCGTGGGCAGGGTGCGAGGGGTACGCGTGCGGTGCTTGGGCGCCGAAGTGCCTTCGGATACCCGGCCCCGTGCATCGTAGGCGTCCACGATGCGCGCCACCAGGGGGTGGCGCACGACGTCGGCGCTGGTGAAATGGTTGATGGAGATGCCCTTGACGCGCCTGAGCACGCGTTCGGCGTCGATGAGGCCGCTGGGCATGCCCTTGGGCAGGTCGATCTGGCTGACGTCGCCCGTGACCACGGCCTTGGCACCAAAGCCGATGCGGGTCAGGAACATCTTCATCTGCTCGGGCGTGGTGTTCTGGGCCTCGTCCAGGATCACGAAGGCATTGTTCAGCGTGCGCCCGCGCATGAAGGCCAGCGGCGCGATCTCCAGCGCATTGCGCTCGAAGGCCTTCTGCACCTTGTCATAGCCCATGAGGTCGTAGAGCGCGTCGTACAGCGGGCGCAGATAGGGGTCGACCTTCTGCGCCAGGTCGCCGGGCAGAAAGCCCAGGCGCTCGCCGGCCTCGACGGCCGGGCGGGTCAGCACGATGCGCTGCACATTGCTGCGCTCCAGCGCATCGACGGCGCAGGCCACGGCCAGATAGGTCTTGCCCGTGCCCGCGGGGCCGATGCCGAAAGTGATGTCGTGCCTGGCAATATTTTCCAGGTACAGGGCCTGGTTGGGCGTGCGCGCGCGCAGATCGGCGCGGCGCGTGGTCAGCTGAGGCAGGTCCTGGGATGCTTCGAGCATCTCGGTGTCGCCGGCCAGCATCAGCTGCAAGGTGTCCTCGGCGATGGCGTCGTCGGCAATCTCGTAGAGCGCCTGCAGCATCTCCAGCGCGTCGTTGGCCTTGGCCTTGGTGCCGTCGATCTTGAACTGTTCGTGGCGATGGGCAATCTTGACGCCCAGGGCGATCTCAATGGTGCGCAGATGCACATCTGCCGGTCCGCACAGATGGGACAGGCGCGTATTGTTGTGGGGAGTGAATGTGTGGCGCAGGATCACGCGGATAATTCCAATGAAAAATGGCCCCCAAACTTGCTCGCTAGGTGCGGCTCCCGGACCCAAGCGTCCGGGGCGCTTTTCATCTTGGGGCGGCCCGGCGATGAAAAAGCCGCCAACCGGCGGCAGAGGATTTCAATGATAGGCAAATTGACAGGAACCCTGCTGGAAAAAAACCCGCCCGAGGTGTTGGTGGACTGCGGCGGCGTGGGCTACGAGGTGCAGGTGCCCATGAGCACCTTCTACAACCTGCCGGCCACGGGCAGCAAGCTGGCCCTGCTGACCCATTTCGTGGTGCGCGAGGACGCGCAGCTGCTGTTCGGCTTCGGCACGGCCCGCGAGCGTCAGACCTTTCGCGAGTTGATCAAGATCACCGGCATCGGCCCGCGCATGGCGCTGGCCGTGCTCAGCGGCCTGAGCGTGGACGATCTGGCCGATGCCGTGTCCCAGCAGGAGGCCGGCCGCCTGGTCAAGGTGCCCGGCATAGGCAAGAAGACCGCCGAGCGCCTGCTGCTCGAGCTCAAGGGCAAGATCGGCGCCGATACGGGCGCGCAGTCGCTGTTTGCCCACAACAACGAGCAGAACGATATTCAGCAGGCGCTGATGGCGCTGGGCTACTCGGACAAGGAAGCATCTGCAGCCCTCAAGAAGCTGCCGCCCGACGTGGGCGTGAGCGAGGGCATCAAGCTGGCGCTCAAGGCGCTGACAAAATAGCGCGGCAGAACCTGTTGTTACTTTGAAGGAGGACGCAACATGGATTGGTGGACACGAAGCAGGCGTATCGGCCGCTGGTGCGTGAGCGCGGTGGCGGCGGCCGTACTGGCCGCCTGTGGCGGCGGTGGCGGTGGATCCGGTGGATCCGGTGGCGGCAGCTCTTCCGGCAGCACTCCCAAGGCTTATGTGCTGGATTCGCTGGTGCTGCCCGCATCGGCCGCCAAGAGTGCGGCGGCACTGCCCGCGGCCCTGCGGCCCACGGCCGCCACCCTGGTGCTGCCGCCATGGAGCGAGGCCAAGCAGGCGCTGGTCGCGGCGCCGGGCACGCCACTGCAGATCGGCGTTCCCAGAGCTCTGGCCGCCACGCAGACGGCGGACGGCCTGGCCCAGATGCTGAACTGGACGCAGGCGAGCGACGGCGGGCTGGTGGCGGCCGTCAGCATCACCTCGACCGGCGCCTACGGCCTGCGCCTGGGCCTGCTGGTGGCCAGCCTGCCCGATACGGCGCGGATTTCGCTGTACCGCCAGGACGGCAGCAAGACCGGCTACCAGACCACGGGTCGGGCCATCAATGCGGCTCTCGCGCGCAATCGTGCGGTCGATGGCGACACCCAGGCTGCCGGCACCTGGTGGTCGCCCGATCTCGGGGCCGACGAGGTGACGCTGGAGATAGAGCTGCCCGCGGGCGTTCCCGCATCCCAGCTGCAGATCGCCATCCCGACGCTGGCTCACGCCTATGTCAATCTGGCCTTGCCCATCGAGGCGGACCTGCAGGCAGGCGCCGTCACCAAGACCGTGGGAGCCGCGGCCGCCTGCGAACTGGATGCGAGCTGTGCCAACCAGTACGCGACCGAGCGCAATGCCGTGGCGCGCATGACCTATATGGGCTCGGACAGTCGCTACTACTACTGCACCGGCACGCTGCTGAACAACACCAGGCTCGACTACGCGCCGTACTTTCTGTCGGCCAACCATTGCGTCTCGACCCAGGCCTCGGCCACATCGCTGCGAACGGACTGGTTCTTCCGCTCGGCCAGTTGCAACAGCACCGCGCCCAATCCTCAGACCGCGGCGCGCCTGCAGGGGGCGGCGCTGCTGTATGCAACCTCGGTCACCGATACCTCGCTGATGCTGCTCAACGAAACTCCGCCGGCCGGCGTGACCCTGGCCGGCTGGGATGCGCGGGGCACGGCCGCGCCTGGGGGCGCCATCTATGCGCTGCACCAGCCGCAAGGCGATTACCTGAAATACAGCGAAGGCCAGATCCAGCGCTATGACAACTGCTCGCTGAGCGGCGGCGGCATTTCCTGTGCCTCGGGCAGTGCGCAAAGCGATTTTCTGTCCGTGGTCTGGAACAGGGGTACGACCGAGGGCGGCAGCAGCGGCTCGGCCCTCTTTATCGGCGGCCGCGTGGTGGGCACGCTATCGGGCGGCAGCAGCTCCTGCACGGTGGCCGGAGGCTCCGACGACTACAGCCGCTTTGATCACGCCTTCGGCAACAAGCTCAAGGACTGGCTGGCACAGTAGCGGGGCGCCCCGGGAGTCTGGCTCCCGGGGTGACAAAGCCTGGCAAGGCGGGACTTATTTGCCGCTCAGCTGCTTCACGGCCGCCTGGGTCTGCTTCACATGCTCCAGCGGGTCCGAGCCTATGTGCACGAACTTGATCCTGCCGTCCTGGCCTATCACATAGGAGATGCGCTCGGCCCGCTGGGGATTGGCGGCGGCCGCAGCGTCATAGGCCTTGATGGTGGCGGCCTGGGGATCGGAGGCCACGGCGAACTGGTCGCGGCAGGCTTCGGTGGAAAAACGCTTGAGGGTGGCGATGTCGTCGTGCGACATGCCCACCACGGTGGCGCCCATGGCTGCAAAGCGTGGCGTGGCTTCGGCAAACGCATGGGCTTCCAGCGTGCAGCCCTGGGTGAAGGCCTTGGGAAAGAAGTACAGCACGACCGGCCCTTTCTTGAGCGCGGCGGCCATGTCGAAATCGAAAGCCTTGCCGGCCACGGCGGCCTGGGTGGTGAAACCGGGCGCGCTGTCGCCCACATGCAGGGCCGCTTGAGCCAGGGGCGAGAAAAGCGCCGCTGCCAGCCACGGCGCGACGCTGCGGCGCAGCAGGGCCTTGGTTGAGGGGACGGACGTGCCACGGCGGATGAGGAACATGGGAGGGTCTCCTTGAGCTTTAGCCCGATTGTGACCAATCGGCCAAAGCCATGCTTTCGTCAGCCATGGCTGCGGCCCGCCCGGATTCAGGGACGGCCGCTCAGCGAGGCGCGGTATTCGAGCGCGTAGGCGAGCTTGCCGGCTTTTTTGCCGTCGGCGGGCTTGGGCGTGGCCAGGTCGTTGAAGACCGTGCTGCCGAAAGCGGTCAGCTGGCCCATCTGCTGCGCGGTATAGCCCGAGGCCGCAATCGGCTCGCCGGGATTGGCCTGGAGCATGAAGTTGGCCGCATCGCGCACGGCTTGCAGATAGCCCAGGTCCAAGCCGTTGCCGGCCCGGTTCAGGTCGTAGGAGGACAGCTGGAAGCCGCGTGGCGCAGCCTGCAGCCATTCGCTCCAGTAGAACTCCAGGAATTCCGAAGGATTCACGGGCTTGTCATAGCCGACTTCGCGCGTGAAATAGACCAGGGAGCGGTAGGGATCGTCCTTGAGACCGTTGCCCAGGCCCAGCTGGCGCGGCAGATCGGCGGGCGTGATGGCCGTGCCGTCGGGCAGCTTGAGCCAGACGAACTTCTGGGCGCGCATGGTGCGCCAGAAGCCGGCGTTGTTGAGATCCTGGTAATTGCCCTTGATCATCACCGGCATCTGCACCTGGCCGCCAGCCAGGCCGCCAGCAGGGTTGCCGTTGCCGTTGGGCGCTTCCCACAGGCTGGTGAAGCTGTGGTGGCCGTCGGTCAGGAACAGCTGCCCCTTGGGGCCGACCACGGCGGTCTTGAGCAGGCTTTGATAGTTGGCGACCCTGGCCTTGCAGGCGAAAGTGCTGCGGTCGTTGAGCCTGGAGCTGCTGCTCACGCCGTTCTTGGCGCTGGAGTCCATGCCGCTGTCTTCGCAGAGGTCGTCAAAGGCCTTTTGCCACTGCGTGGACGTCACGCCGCCGGTGGCGACATGGCGGTAGCGGCCCTGCTTGTAATAGATCTGATCGAAACCGATGGCCGGCTGCGTGGGCAGTGCGTCGGCCAGCGCAATCATCACGGGTTCGGTACTCGCGGCCGAGGCCGACAGGTATTTGCCCAGCAGAGGCTGCTCGGGAAGGCGGTGGCATAGGCCTGTGAGCGCGGTTCCGCCCTGCGCGGCCTGGTCCAGATAGTAGAAGGTTTCGCCGTTGACGGGCAGCAGCGTGCGGGCGGCGGCGGAGGAGCCCAGCCACAGGCCGGCGAACATGCCGTTGACCGAGGTGGTGATCCAGCCGCCCGCGGCTGCGGCATTGGCGGTGAGGGCCAGGTCGCTGTCTATCATGTCGGTCTGCAGCAGCCCGTTGCCGATGGAGACATAGTGGCGCAGGCTGCGGCCGCCGGACTGGCCGGGCTCGGTGCACAGCCATTCGCCGTCCAGCGCATTGGGTGCCAGCGCCCGATCGGCAGGCTGCAGCAGCCAGTTGCCGGTGGCAAAGTCGCCGCCGCTGCCGGCGCGAAACGCATCGATGCTGATGGAGTGGCCGCCGTTGCGCTTGCCCACCATGGCGCGCCCCAGGCGCATGCCGTCAAGCTTGACGGCCAGAGCGCCGGGGTAGCTGGACTGATCGGTTTCCGAGCTCAGGTAGCCGGTGCTGGCGCCGCTGCAGCCGTCGCCCATGGCCTGGCCGGGGCAGACGCGCAGGCTGCCGTCGCTGCCGATGCGGATCTGGCCGAAGCTGCTCTGGGTCTGGCCGGGCTTTCCTTGGGCGGAGTAGGCGACTTCCTGGCGCACATAGTTGTATACGCCGGCCAGGGCCGCCACCTGGGCGGCGCCCTGGTTGTAGGCCGTGAGCTGGGCCAGCATGGCGGTGTTGGAGGTCCCGAGCAGATTGGGAAGCCCCGATAGGCTGCCGTTGATCTGCTCTTCCCGGGTGCGAAAGCGCAGCTGGATCTGGGCCAGCTGTCCGCTCAGTGCCGCGGGCAGGCTGGTGCCGGCCGCGGGCTTGAACTGCTCGGCCAGATACTGGCCCTGACCATCGGGTCGGTAGCTACTGATGATGCTGCCGCTCAGGCCGAAGCGGGATTCCACAAAAGCGATGCTGATCTGCTGGTTGGCCTCATCCAGGGCCAGGCGCACGGTGTCGCCGACGCTCAGAGTGCCCAGATAGCTGCTGCCGCCGGGCAGCGGCGCCAGAGCCGTAGCAACAGGAGCGGGCGCCGGCGTGGGAGCGGGAGCCGGGCTGGCGGCAGCCTGGATGTCGCCGCCGCCACAGGCGTTCAGCAGGCCCAGGCTTGCGGCCAGCAGGCTGGCCTGGGTCAGGTTGCGGAGCACGGCGCTGCGGGGCGCAGAGGAGGTGGGGCGCATGGATTTGACGGAATTGAATGAGCAGCGCGCAGGCCGTGGCCCTGTGGCCGACGGGTTGCGCAGGTGTGGGGTCGGTAGATTTTGTAAATGCGCTGTTACAGTGCCGTGACAACGCGCGGAGGGCGATGCCCTGCCCGGATTCGCATGTGCCGGTTGCGGGGCAAAATAGCGGGCATGACAATTCATGTGGACGAATTCGCCGCCAGTCCGGCTCCTGCTCGCAAGGCCCGCGAGGCAACCGATGCATCGGCCGCCGCCCCGCGCATGGTCTCGGCGGGGCATTCGTCCGTCGGCGAAGAGGCGCTGGAACGCGCGCTGCGCCCCAAGCTGCTCGACGAATACGTGGGCCAGGCCAAGGCCCGCGAGCAGCTCGAGATCTTCATCGGTGCGGCCAGGAAGCGCAGCGAAGCGCTGGACCATGTGCTGCTGTTCGGTCCGCCGGGCCTGGGCAAGACCACCTTGAGTCACATCATCGCGGCCGAGCTGGGCGTGAATCTGCGCCAGACCAGCGGCCCGGTGCTTGAAAAGCCCAAGGATCTGGCGGCGCTGCTGACCAATCTCGAACCTAACGATGTGCTGTTCATCGACGAGATTCACCGCCTGAGTCCGGTGGTCGAGGAAATCCTCTATCCGGCACTGGAGGACTATCAGATCGACATCATGATCGGCGAGGGACCGGCCGCGCGCTCCATCAAGCTCGACCTCCAGCCCTTCACGCTGGTGGGCGCGACCACGCGCGCCGGCATGCTCACCAATCCGCTGCGCGACCGCTTCGGCATCGTGGCGCGGCTGGAGTTCTATACCTCGGAGGAGCTGTCGCGCATCGTGCGCCGCAGCGCGGGCCTGCTGGGCGCGCCCATCGACGAGGAGGGCTGCTTCGAGATCGCACGCCGCTCGCGCGGCACGCCGCGTATTGCCAACCGCCTGCTGCGCCGCGTGCGCGACTATGCCGAGGTCAAGGGCGATGGCCGCATCACCAGGGAGATCGCCGACAAGGCCCTGGCCATGCTCGATGTAGACCCGCAGGGCTTCGACATCATGGACCGCAAGCTGCTCGAAGCCGTGGTGCACCGCTTCGACGGCGGCCCCGTGGGCCTGGACAATATCGCGGCCAGCATAGGCGAGGAGTCGGGCACCATCGAGGATGTGATCGAGCCCTATCTGATCCAGCAGGGCTTTCTGCAGCGCACGCCGCGCGGCCGCATGGCCACCCAGGCCGCCTACCGGCACCTGGGCCTGCAGGCCCCCGGAGACGACCCAGCCGCATAAGCGCTAAAACCGGAACACCTCAAGTCAGAGACGCCGAGCAAGAGCCGCCTCGCGGCGGGGCCGCCCCGGCGAAGGCGTCGTCCCCCGCCGGGGGAAGCCGCGCAGCGGCACAGGGGGTTAGTTGTTTTGCGGTCCCGCGTTCCAGAACGCCTGCAGCACGCCGGGCAGGGCCTCGATCTGCGTGACCACCTGGTCCAGCTCCTCGGCGTGCACTGCGGTGGCAAACAGCTCGGCCTCGATCTCGGTGTTGTGCGGGTGGATTTCGTGCTTTTCCACGGCACGTACCGGGTAGTTGGCCGCCTCCAGCAGCTCCTGCATGCCCTCGCGCACATCGGCCTGGGCCGTCTGCTGGCAGATCACATACACATAGTAGGTGGCTTCGCTCGCATGCTCGGCCACGGGATGGCGGTTGATGTAGTTGACCACGGGGCGCAGCAAGGTGTTGCTGGCCAGCACGAACAGGGTGGCGATGCCGGCCTCGGGCAGCAGGCCCGCGCCTGCGCAGGCGCCCACGGCGGCCGAGCCCCATAGCGTGGCGGCGGTGTTCAGGCCCGTGATGTTGGCGCCTTCCTTCATGATGGCGCCAGCGCCCAGAAAGCCCACGCCCGAGACCACATAGGAGATGACGCGCGTGGCGCCGTCGGCCCCCGAGACGCGCATGGCCAGATCCACGAACACGGCAGCGCCCACGGCCACCAGGGTATTGGTGCGCAGGCCCGCCGTGCGCTGGCGTATCTGGCGCTCCAGGCCGATGATGCTGCCGCAGACAAAGGCCACGAGCAGGCACAGCACCGTGTTCAGGGTGGCCAGCAGTTGAAAGTTCTGTAAGGATTGCATGCAGCTCTGATTGTTATTGTCGGTTGATAGGCGGGCCATGAGCCTGACGCAGCCCATGCCAGAGACACCAAGCAAGGGCCACCCGCAGCGACGGTGTCGTCCTCTTGGGGGGAAGCGGCGCCAGCCGCTCAGGGGGGCTTCTTATTCACCACCCATATCTTCGAATATAGACGCGCTTGAGCAGTGTGATCAGCACAGCATAGGCCAGCAGGATGACGATGAGCCAGGGGAAGTAGCTGGCGGGCAGGGCCTGCAGCTTGAAGTTGTCGGCCAGCGGTCCCATGGGCAGGAAGATGCCTATGGCCATGATGGCCGCCGTGGTGGCCAGCAGCGGCCAGGAGGCGCGGCTGTGCAGGAACGGAATCCTGGGCGTGCGGATCATGTGCACGATCAGGGTCTGCGTGAGCAGGCCCACCACGAACCAGCCCGACTGGAACAGGGTCTGGTGTGCCGCCGTATTGGCGTGGAACACAAACCACATCAGCGCGAAGGTGAGCATGTCGAACAGCGAGCTGATGGGGCCGAAGAAGACCATGAAGCGGCCCAGGTCCTGGGGATTCCAGCGCAGCGGCTGGGCGACCAGTTCCTCGTCCACATTGTCGAAGGGGATGGCGATCTGCGAGATGTCGTAGAGCAGGTTCTGCACCAGCAGCTGCATGGGCAGCATGGGCAGGAAGGGGATGAAGGCCGAGGCGATCAGCACCGAGAACACGTTGCCGAAGTTGGAGCTGGCCGTCATGCGTATGTACTTGAGCATATTGCTGAAGGTGCGGCGGCCCTCGACCACGCCCTGCTCCAGCACCATCAGACTTTTCTCGAGCAGGATGATGTCGGCGGCCTCGCGCGCGATGTCCACGGCGCTGTCCACGCTGATGCCTATGTCGGCGGCGCGCAGCGCGGGCGCGTCGTTGATGCCGTCGCCCATAAAGCCCGTGATATGGCCGCCGGCGCGCAGCGCATGCACGATGCGCTCCTTGTGCAGCGGCGTCAGCCGTGCGAACAGCACATGCGACTCCACGGTGCGGCGCAGCTGCTCCTCGTCCATGGCTTCTATGGCGCTGCCCAGTATGGCTTCGTCGACCTCCAGCCCCACGTCGCGGCAGACCTTGCGCGCCACCAGCTCGTTGTCGCCCGTGAGCACCTTGACCGCCACGCCATGCTGCAGCAGTGCGGCAATTGCGGCATGGGTGGATTCCTTGGGCGGATCGAGAAACGCCACATAGCCGATCAGGGTCAGTTCGGCCTCGTCGGCGATTCCGTAGGTGTTCTTGTCGGGCGGCACCTCCTTCATGGCCACGGCCACCACGCGCAGGCCCTCGCGGTTCAGGCCTTCGGTGACGGCGCGCACCTGCTCGCGGCGCTGCGGCGTGAGCGGCAGCAGCGCATCGCCGTCGCGCAGCCGGGTGCAGACCTGCAGAATCTCCTCGACCGCGCCCTTGCAGATCAGCTCGTGATGGTGATCGCGCTCGGCCACCACCACCGACATGCGCCGGCGCTGGAAGTCGAACGGGATCTCGTCGACCTTGCGGTAGTCCTCGTTGATATGCAGCCGCGTGCGCAGCTCCACGTGCTCTAGCACGGCGCGGTCCAGCAGGTTCTTGAGCCCGGTCTGGTAGTAGCTGTTGAGATAGGCAAACTGCAGCACCTCGTCGCTGGGCCGGCCCTGCACGTCGGTGTGGCGCTCCAGCGCAATGCGGTCCTGGGTCAGCGTGCCGGTCTTGTCGGTGCACAGCACGTCCATGGCGCCGAAGTTCTGGATGGCGTCCAGGCGCTTGACCACCACCTTCTGGCGCGACAGCGCCACGGCGCCCTTGGCCAGCGTGGAGGTCACGATCATGGGCAGCATCTCGGGCGTGAGTCCCACGGCCACCGAGAGTGCGAACAGAAAGGCCTGACCCCAGTCGCCCTTGGTGTAGCCGTTGATGAACAGCACCACGGGCACCATCACGGCCGCAAAGCGGATCAGCAGCCAGCTGACGCTGTTCACGCCCTTCTCGAAGGCCGTGGCCGTGCGGTCCTGGCGCGTGATGCGTGCGGCCAGCGTGCCGAAATAGCTCTGGTTACCCGTGGCGATCACCACGGCCATGGCCGAGCCCGAGACCACATTGGTGCCCATGAACAGCAGATTGCCGGTCTCCAGCAGCTGGCCCGACTCCACGGCGACCCGGGTGCGGCCGTCTTTTTCCACGGGCAGCGACTCGCCGGTCATGGCCGCCTGGCTCACAAACAGGTCCTTGGCGGAGAGCAGGCGGCAGTCGGCCGGAATCATGTCGCCGGCCGACAGAGCCACGATGTCCCCTGGCACCAGTTCGCGCATGGGCAGCTCGGTCAGCGTGGCGTCATGGCCATGGCTGCTGTCGAGAAAGCCCGAGGGCGAGGCGTCCTGCGCCGCCCTGCGGCGCACGGTGACGCGGTTGCCGACCAGGGCCTGCAGGCGAGCGGCTGCCTGCCGGGACCGGCCTTCCTGGACAAAGCGCAGCAGCGTGGACAGCAGCACCATGCTGGCGATGACGATGGTGGCCTTCTGGTCCTCGGTCAGATAGGACACGACGGCCAGCACGGTCAGCAGCAGGTTGAAGGGATTGCGGTAGCAATGCCAGAGGTGCAGCCAGGCGGGCAGCGGTTTTTCGTGCGCCACCTCATTGGGGCCTTGGCGCTCCAGGCGCTCGTCGGCTTGTTCGGCGCTCAGTCCCCGCAGCGAGCTGTCCAGCTGCTGCAGCACGGCGTCCGTGCGGCTGCAGGCGGCGGCCTGCAGGGTTTGCACCAGGGCCGGCGGTACGGCGGCTGCCGTGGACGGATCGGCGGCCGGCATGGGCTGGCGGCCGAACAGTCCGGCCAGGCGGTGGCTGCGCAGAAAGGCCCGGAACAGGTTTTTGAGAATCTGCATGGCGGCCTCCCTTCAGTGCAGTGTCTTTCCGGGAGTGCCGAATCGTGCCCATGGCAGGCGCGCCAGCCAGGGGCGCTGCGTCTTGGCGGAGCGCAGCTGGTCGCAGATGCGGCTGCGCTGCTCGCGCGTCAGCAGCGACAGGGCGTCGGCGCGCTGGCGCGTGCTGAGATCGGCCATGGCCCTGGCCATGAGGGGCGTGGCATGGCGGTCGGCCAGGTGGCGCAGCACGTCGGCACGGCGCTCGGTCAGGGCCGAGCTCACGGCATGGGTCAGGCCGTGGTGGCGGGAGAGGGCTGCGGTATCGACAGAGGTCGTGGATTGAGGGCGGGTGCGCTGCAGCAGGCGCAGCCAGGTGAGGCGTTGCATGGGCATACTCCTTGGGGATGCCCGGGAGCTGCCCGCCCGGCTATGGCATCAGGCGCGCGACCCCGGGGCGGGGTTCCAGTTTGTGCGCGCTGCCTTGAGGTCAACACGCACGCCAGCAGGCTTGCGTATGCGCGCCGCAGAGGGCGCGCCGCAAGATCGACTCGGGTCGGGGTCCATACGTGTTCCTTGGAAAGAGGTGATTGAAAAGCCGGTCGGCGCTGAAGCCGGCCTGCAGCGAAGTCGTTCAGAGCGCGGTGCGGCTGCTCAGAAAGTTGCGGATGCGATGCGTGGGCCAGCTGGTCCGGGCATCGAGCTCACGCGTCTGCTCCAGCGCCTGCGGACGCGCAGCCGGGACTGCGGGCGCGGTACGGTGCGGCGTGCCGCCGGCACGGCCGAGCGGGGCGCGCAGCAGCAGGCGCAGCGGGCGCAGAGAATGGGTCAGGCGGTTGCTCATGGCGTTCTCCTCGGGGCTTGAGGGAGGGCACCAGGCGGCAGCGCAGCCAAGCGTTTTCGCGCGGTCGCAATCCGGCCAAGGGCGGAATGACTCGGGCGCGAAACATCTCAGTGAAGGGCAGAGCTTGCGGGTTCTCGGGTACTACCTGCGCTGCGCACGGCAGCCTGTGCGCAGGGGAGGCAAACAGCAAGTTGCGAAGGTCGCGGGGCAAGGGATGCGGGGCGGTCGACGACGGCTCCCGATCCTGGGGAGTCTGTCAGTCGGCCAGCGGCGCAGCCATTGCGGTCTGCGTTAAATCACTGGTTGAACTGGCACTGTCCACGTGGGGACTCCTGAATTTGCGAAGCCTTGATTATCGTTGCAGCCGCATCTAGGGTCAACCCTAGGTTGCATCGAGCTGTAAACCGCTCCGTGAAAGCCGGCCTGGCAACGCGGCCATGCGCGGCTGTTTGGGCAGCGCTGCGCTAAAATTGACGTCCTGCTCCGGGGTGCACGCCAGTGCTGAGATCCACACCCGAGAACTTGAACCGGGTCATTCCGGCGGAAGAAGAGCTTGCCCCTGACGTGGCCGCGTCCCCATGCGCCGCGGACGGGAGCCTTCGGAGCATCATGTCCCAGCTCTCGAAGGAATTCCATGGACAAGGCTGACCTGCTGGTCGCAGACCTGCTCGCATTCATCTCTATGGATGCCTGTACCGACGATCAGTTCGACCAACTCGCCCTGCGGCTGTTCGCCCATCAGTACGAATCCAACACGCCGTTTCGCAGCTTCTGCCAGCGGCGCGGTGCCACGCTGCGCAATGTGAAGACCTGGAGCGACATCCCGGCCGTTCCCATCGATGCCTTCAAGGCCATGGAGCTGCGCAGCGAGCCGGCCTCGCCCGCCGAGCGCGTGTTCATGACCAGCGGCACCACGGGCCAGGCCAAGGGTCTGGCCGCGCGCGGGCGCCACTTCCATCCCAAGCTCGAGGTCTACGACCTGTCGATGACGCGCAACTTCGCGCAGCGCTTCATGCGGGGTGTGGAGCGCCTGCCCATGGGTGTTCTTTTTCCCGACGAGCAGGCCATGCCCAATTCCTCGCTCGCGCATTACCTGGCGCTGGCCAAGTCCGAGTTCGGCACGGCCGACAGCCGCTACTTCCTGACGCCCGAAGGCCTGGACATGGCCGGCCTGTGCGCGGCGCTGGAGGAGGCCGAGCGCACCGGCCGGCCCTATGCGCTGCTGGGCGCGAGCTTCAGCCTGGTGCACGTGATGGACGCGCTGCGCGCTGAAGGGCGCAGCTTTCGCCTGCCGGCGGGCAGCCGCATCCTGGATACGGGCGGTTACAAGGGCCAGTCGCGCGAACTGCCGCTGGAAGAGTTCTATGCGGACCTGTCGCAACTGCTGGACGTGCCGCGCACGCACTGCATCAATATGTACGGCATGACCGAACTGAGCACGCAGTTCTACGACGACGGCAACGCCACGCTGCCCTCGGTCAAGTCGGGCCCGCACTGGATACGCTCGCGCCTGGTCGAGCCCATCACCGGCCGCAGCGTGGCGCCCGGCGAGCGCGGCATCCTCGTGCACTGCGACCTGGCCAACTACAACGCGGTCACCACCATCCTTACCGAGGACGTGGGCCTGTGGGCGGACGGGGACTTTTTGCCGCCGGGCCGCCCCAAGGAAAAAAGCGGCCCCCTCGGGGGGCAGCGGCTACACGAAGTGAGCGAGCGTGGGGGCCATTTCCTGCTGCTGGGCCGTGCCGAGGGCGCGGCCGCCAAGGGCTGCTCGCTGGCCGTCGAGGAATTCGTGAAGGCTGCCGCTGCATGACGACCCGGCGGATCACGGCCGGCTACCTGCCCGGGCTGCACGAAGACGAGCTGCAGTGGCAGGTGCTGCCCTTCGAGCGCGAGGGTTTGAGGCTGGAAGTCTCCGTGCCCGTGCTGAGCGCGGCCCAGATGCAGGCGCTGGCGCAGCGCGTGCGCGAGGCCGCCAACTGCCATCTGAGAACGATGACGGTGGCTGAAATCATCGAGGTGATAGACCGTGCCATCGCGCGGCTGCTGGACCGCAACGACCCCTACCGCCGCGAGGCCGAGGCCTGGCTGCCCGTGGTCAGCGGCTATGACGCCGACATGGTGAGGCTGGGGCTGACGGGCTTCTTCAAGACCTTCCGCGCCGCGCAGCTGCGGCGCTTCGTGGCCGAGGACTTTGCCAACCCTGCCGTGCTCGACGGCTTCCAGCCCGCGTCCAAGGGCGGCGCGGTGCGCGCCTTCGGGCCTGATCTGCTGGTGCACAGCTGGGCCGGCAACGTGCCTGCGCTGTCGCTGTGGAGCCTGGTCTGCGGCCTGCTGGTCAAGGCGCCCGCCATCGGCAAGCTGGCCAGCGCCGAGCCGCTGTTCGCGGGCTGGTTCGCACGGCTGCTGGCCGAGGTTCACCCGCCGCTGGCCGACTGCCTGGCCGTGGTCTGGTGGAGCGGCGCGGGCGGCATAGGCGACGAAGGAGCCGGCGCACTCTATGCCCAGGCCGACACGGTGCTGGCCTATGGCGGCAACCAGACGCTGGATGCGCTGCGTCGGCGCCTGCCCGTGACCACGCGCTTTCTGCCGCACGGCCACAGGCTGGGCTTCGGCCTGGTCGGCGCGGCCGCTCTCGACACGCTCAAGGCGCCTGCCGTGGCGCGGCTCGCGGCCTGGGACGTGATGCGCTACGACCAGCAGGGCTGCTATTCGCCCCATGTGTTCTATGTGGAGCGCGGCGCGGCTGTGCCGCCGCGCGCCTTTGCCGACTACCTGGCGGCCGAGCTGGCCAATCTGCAGCGGCGCTTTGCGCGCCGTCCGCTGGAGCTGGAGGAGGGCACGGCCGTGGCCCGCTGGCAGCAGGGAGTGGAATGGGCGGGCGACGACCAGCAACTGCTGGGGCCCGTGGATGCGTGCTGGAGCGTGGCCTATAGCGACAGCCTGCAGCCGCTGGCGCCCACGGCCCTGTACCGCACGATTGCCGTGGTCGGCGTGGACAGCCTCGACGCCGTGGTGCCCGTGGCCGCCGCGCAGCGCGAATATCTGCAGACCGCAGGCATTGCGGCCGCGCCCGAGGAGCTGTACCGGCTGGCCGGCCTGCTGGGCGCGGCCGGCGTCACGCGCATCAGCGCCATAGGCTCCATGAGCATGCCCGAGGCGGGCTGGCACCACGACGGGCGCTTCAATCTGATCGACTTGGTGCGCATGACCGAGATCGAGCAGTCGGCCGAGGCCGCCGCCCAGCCTTTTGCCTCATACGCGGACTGACGGCATGGCATTTCTCGATATTCAGCAGGTGGTCTTCACCTATCCCGGCCGCGCTCCTGTGGTGGACGGCGTGGACTGGCATATGCAGGCCGGTGAATTCCACTGCCTGCTGGGCCGCAGCGGCTGCGGCAAGACCACGCTGCTGCAGCTGGCCGCGGGCCTGCTCAGGCCCCAATCTGGCCATATCGTGCTGCGCGGCGGCGAGCTGGCCGCGCCCGGGCCGCAGGTGGGCTTTATGTTCCAGGCGCCCACGCTGCTGGACTGGCACAGCGCGCTCGACAATGTGCTGCTGCCCGTGTCGCTGCAGCGCCGGCCCAGGCCCCAGGACCAGGCGCGCGCGCTGCAGCTGCTGGAGCAGCTGGGCCTGGCCAGCCATGCCGGGCACCATCCACGCCAGCTCTCGGGCGGGCAGCAAAGTCGCGTGGCGCTGGCGCGGGCCCTGATCCTGGAGCCGCCGCTGCTGCTGCTGGACGAGCCTTTTGCGGCGCTGGACGCCATCACGCGTGCCGAGCTGCAGGACGACCTGCTGCGCACCTGCCGCGAACGCGGTACCACGGTGCTCTTCGTCACCCACGACATCAACGAGGCCGTCTACCTGGGCGACCGCATCGCTCTCATGCATGGCGGGCGCATTGTGGATGACTGGACCATAGAGCTGCCCGCGCCGCGCACCCAGGCCATGCGCCACGGCGCGGCCTTCAACGACTGCTGCGCCCGCGTGCGCGCCGCCATGGATAGGAGCCGCGCATGACGCCGACACCGCTCCAGGCCAGATTGCTAGCCGCAGCACTGCTATTGATTTTGTTAACCCTGTGGGAGCTGCTGGTGCGGCATTGGGGCCTGTCGGCCCTGGTGCTGCCCGCGCCCTCGGCCATTGCGCTATCGCTGTGGTCGGGCCTGGCCTCGGGCTACTTCTGGCCGCACATCTGGTCCACGCTGCAGGCCCTGCTGCTGGGCCTGGCCGCGGGCAGCGTGGTCGGCCTGCTGGCCGGCATGGCGCTGGCCGAATCCGCGCTGCTGGAGCTTGTGCTCAAGCCCTATGTGGTGGTCAGCCAGGTCGTGCCCAAGCTGGCGCTGGCGCCGCTGTTCGTGCTGTGGTTCGGCTTCGGCATGCTGCCCACGGTGCTGATCACGGCGCTGATCTGCTTTTTCCCGCTGATGGAGAACACGCTCACGGGCCTGAGGCAGGTCGATGCCCAGCGCCTGCAGCTGTTCCGCATGCTGGGTGCGACCCGGCTGCAGACCCTGCTGCGCCTCAAGCTGCCCACCGGCCTGCCCGCCATACTCGCGGGCCTGCGCGTGGCCGTGGTGCTGGCCCTGGTCGGCGCCGTGGTGGCCGAGTTCATGGGTGCCAGCCAGGGCCTGGGCGCCGTGGTCATCGCGGCCCAGGGAATGATGGACACCGCCTTGATGTTCGCGGCCCTGGTGCTGATCGCCGCCATGGGCTTGCTGCTGTACCAGGCCTGCCTGATGCTGGAGCGCAGGCTGCTGCGCGCCCATGCTTTCCCAACCTCCCGCTCGGGCGACAAGCCTTGAGCCCCTTCACCGACCTATCCGCGCCATGCATACACCGATCCAGTCTCCGTTCATCTCCCGCCGCAGCCTGCTTGGCGCCTGTGCCGGCATCACCGGCCTGACCTTGGCTGGCGCCGGCATGGCCGCTCCTGTCCAGGGCAAGATCCGCCTTGCGGGCTGGAGCAAACCCATCAGCGAGATCACCAACATCCTCGCCGAGCCCGAAAAAGGCTTCTTCAAGGCCCAGGGTGTGGAGCTGGCCTATCTGCCGGGCGCGGGCGGCGGCGACGCCATCCGCAACATGCTCAGCGGCCAGGCCGACGTGGCCTTCACCGACCCCGGCTCCTTCTTCATGGCGCTGGACAAGGGCGAGAAGCTGGTCGCCATCTACGACATCTATCCGCAGAACGTGTTCAACGTGGTCTCGCTGAAGTCGGCCGGCATCCACAAGCCCGCCGATCTCAAGGGCAAGAAGATAGGCGTCTACAGCCTGTCGAGCGGCACGCGCCAGAACCTGCTGGTGATGCTGCACCAGGCCGGCCTCAAGGAGTCGGACGTGAGCATCGTCGTCACCGGCCTGCTCAACTTCGCGCCGCTGATGCAGGGCCAGGTCGATGCCACGGCCGCCACCGACACCGGCCTGGCCGTGGGCCTGCGCAAGGGCATTGGCGAGGTCAATGTGATGCAGGTGCGCGAGCACCTGAACATCTCCAGCGACATGTTCGTGGTGCGCGAGGACACGCTGCGCCAGAAGAAGGATTTGCTCAAGGCCTTCCTCAAGGGCTACCGCGACAGCGCGGCCTGGATGATCGCCAACCCCGAGGAAGCCGCGACGCTGGCCGGCAAATACGCCATCGACGGCACGCAGCGCGACATCAACCTCGACGTGGTGCGCCTGCGCAATGCCTCGGCCCAGCCCGTGCAGGCCGGCAAGCCCCTGGGCACGGTCGATCTCGCGGCGCTGCAAAAGGGCGCCGACGCCTACCGTGCGCTGGGCATGGTGCAAAAGCAGATCAAGGTGTCGGACGTCGTGGATACCAGCTTGTTGTAATTCACCCCCTGAGGCGCTTCGCGCCTTCCCCCTCTCTCGCTTTGCGGGAGGGGGACGACACCCTCGGTGCGGGGCGGCCCTTCCTCGGTGTCTCGCGCTTGGGCCATGTCAGTTTCAAGGCTCACGAACGGTATCTCAGCACAACAGAAAAATGACATGAATCTATCGTCTGGAATGAATCTGCGCGGCAAGGTGGTGCTGGTCACGGGCGCGGGCCGCGGCATAGGCGCGGCCATTGCCACGGCCTTTGCGCGCGAGGGCGCGCTGGTGGCGGTCAACTACCTGTCCAACGACGCCGCCGCGGCGCAGACCGTGGCGGCCTGTCAGGTCGCGGGCAAGGCTGCAGGCGGCGATGCCTGGGCGGTGCAGGCCGACGTGGGCTCGCAGCCCGCGGTGCAGGCCATGGCGGACGGCATTGCCCGCGAGGCCGGGGCCATAGACATCGTGGTCAACAACGCTTTCCGGCCCTATGCCTTCGATCCCGAGCGTCGCAGCCGTTTCGACGAGCTGGACTGGAGCGACTACCGGGCCCAGTTCGACGGTGCCGTGGGCGCGGCCTTCAATGTCTGCCGCGCGGTGCTGCCGCAGATGCGCCAGCGCACACGCGGCAGCATCGTCAACATCGCCAGCAACCTGGTCGAGCACCCGGTCGTTCCCTATCACGACTACACCACGGCCAAGGCCTCGCTGGTGGGCTTCAGCCGCAACCTGGCCAGCGAACTCGGCCCCATGGGCATACGCGTGAACTGCGTGGCGCCGGGCCTGGTCTATCCCACGCAGGGCACGCAGGCCACCCGGGAGTCGTTCCGCGAATCGCTGATGGCGGCCACGCCGCTGCGGCGCCTGGCCAGTCCCGCGGACGTGGCCGGGCCGGTGCTGTTCCTGGCCTCGGACTTGAGCGGCTTCATGACGGGCCAGGTGCTGTTCGTGGACGGCGGCCTGGTGATGCGCTGATCTAGTGCGCTCCGGCGCTCCCGGAGGACTGGCAGGCCATGGTTTTCTCGGCGGGATCTGCGGGCCGGCGCATGGGGGCGGCGGCCTTTTGCAGCCAGCCATGGAGTATCAGCGCCTGCGCCAGGTAATAGGTGACGAGCACGCCCACCGCGGCCCAGGGCAGGGGCTGGACAAAGCGGTTGATGGCCAGCAGCGAGTCGCTGAGCATGAACACGCTGGCACCCAGGGCCACTTGCAGCGAGGCCGGGTTGCGCAGCACGCTGTGCCGGCTCCAGGCCTGGGCGGCCATGATGGCGATCACGCCCACATAGGCCAGCACCGGCAGGCGCAGGGCCGCGGGCAGGCCGCCAAGCCACAGCAGCGCATACATGCCGACCGCTATCAGCGCGATGCAGGCCAGGGCCTTGCGTTCGGCCAGCCAGGGCGCGTCGCCGCGCAGCAGCGCGATATAGCAGACATGGGCCAGCAGAAAGCTGACCAGGCCGGGGATGAAAAAGCCTTCGAACATGAGGAAGGCATCGCCGGCGAGCGAAAAAAGCAGAGCGCCTGCCGCAATCAGCAGTTGGGTTTTTGGGTATCTTCCCGCGGTATTCGCCGACTGGCGAGCGCTGACTGCTAGATAAAGCAGAGCAAACACCATGGTCAGGGGCTTGAAGACATGGTGCCCTGCGTCCAGGTCCAGGGCCGCCGTGACCGTGGCCAGCGCGCCGCTTTGCAGCATCAGCGCCAGCCAGGGGCCGATGCGGCCCTGCATGGCCGCGGCCAGCGTCCACTGGACGGTCAGCAGCACGCCGAACCAGAGCAGGTTGTGGGCCAGCGGCGCCTGATCGGCCTGCCAGAGAAACAGCGAGGTGCCGGCGATCAGCGCGATGAACTGCAGGGCCGAGAACCAGCGCAGTCCCGCCGACATCGGCGGCGCGTAAATCACGCGGTGCTCGTCCAGGTCGAAGGCCGGCTTGGGAAAGCGCTGGGCCACATCGGCCGGGCGCCAGCCCGGGGGCTTGAGCCAGACCCGCAGCTTGTCGCCCAGACGGCGTGCATGCCAGCTGTCGTGCGCCAGCTGGCGGTAGACCGTGGCATTGGCCCACAGCGGATCCCAGCTCTTGAGCAGGCCGCGCGTGCCGTAGACGCAGGGCTCGTTCTCGTCCTCGGGCTTGAAGCTGCCGAAGAGCCGGTCCCAGAGGATGAGAATGCCGCCGTAGTTCTTGTCGAGATAGGCGTCGTTGACCGCATGGTGCACGCGGTGGTTGCTGGGCGCGCAGAACCAGCGGTCGAACCAGCCCAGGCGCCCGACCTGCTCGGTATGCACCCAGAACTGGTAGAGCAGGTCGATCAGCCCGACCACGGCAAACACCAGCGGCGGCACGCCGGCCAGTGCCATGGGCAGGTAGAAGATCCAGCCCAGCAGCGCGCCCGAGCTGGTCTGGCGCAGCGCGGTGGAGAGGTTGTAGTCCTGGCTCTGGTGGTGCACGGCATGGGCGGCCCAGAGCACGCCCACCTCGTGGCCCATGCGGTGCAGCCAGTAGTAGCAGAAGTCGTAGAACACCAGGGCCAGCAGCCAGCCCGGCAGACTCATCCAGAAGCCGTCGGCCTGGACCAGGGCCATATGGCCGGCCACGGCCGTGTAAATGCCCAGGGTCAGCAGCTTGGTGAAGACCGCGCTGGTCTGGCTCAGCACGCCCAGGTTCAGCGAGCTGATGGCGTCGGCCAGATGATAGGTCTGGCGCTTGCGCCGCAGGCCTACGGCCCATTCCACGGCGATGAGGATGAAGAACACCGGCGTGGCCAGAACGATGACTTGGCTGGGAGAGAGCATGGAGATCGATTGTGAGCGGCACGGCTGCGGCAGCCATCCTAGGGTGATCACGCTTGCTAAGTAGTTCCTGTTATGACTGTCATGGGACGGTCATGAAATAATTGCCGGCTAGCCCTCTAGCTGATCTTCCCATGTCCATATCCCGTCGCTCCTTCGTAGCGGCAGCCGCCATGGTGGCTGCCGCCGGCCTGTCCGCCCCTGCCGCGTTTGCCGCGGGCGATGCCTGGCCCTCTGCCAAGCCCATCACCCTGATCGTGCCCTTCAGTGCTGGTGGCAATGTGGACACCACGGCCCGGCTGATCGGCCAGAAGCTCGGCGAGCGCCTGCACCAGGCCGTCGTGGTCGACAACGTGCCCGGCGCCGGCGGCGTGCTGGGCGTGAGCAAGGCCGTGAAATCGTCGGCCGATGGCTACACGCTGCTCATGGGCTTCGACGGCCCGATCAGCATCGCCCAGCTCGTGAACTCGGCCGTGAAGTACGACGCCGAGCACGACCTGACGCCCGTGGGCCTGGTCTCCATCGCTCCCGTGGTGGCCGTGGCCCGCCCGGGCCTGCCCGCGCACAATATCAGCGAGCTGATCGCGCTGGCGCGCACCAAGCCCGGAGGCCTGACCTATGCGACCTCGGGCGTGGGCACCATGCTGCACCTGGCCATGGAAATGCTGCAGGAGCGCGCCAAGATCAAGCTGGTGCATGTGCCCTACCGCGGCGGCGCCCAGATCACCAGCGACGTGATGGGCGGCCAGGTCGACGTGGGCATGCTGGTGACCACCAGCGCCACGCCCATGATCCAGCAGAAAAAGCTCGAAGGCCTGGGCGTGACCTCGGCCAAGCGCATAGACTCCATCCCCAGCGTGCCGACCTTCGGCGAGACGCCCGAGCTCAAGGGCTTCGACCTCAATACCTGGACCGGCCTGTTCGTGCCGGCCAAGACGCCGCAGGCCGTGGTGACGCGCTTGGCCACCGAGCTGGACGCCGTGCTCAAGCTGCCCGATGTGAGAAAGCGCCTCGAAGAGGGCGGCGCCACGCCGGGCTCCGGCACGCCGGCCGGCTTTGCCAAGTTCCTGCAGAAGGAAAAGGCCGGCTATGCGCAGATCGTGAAGTCGGCCCATATCCAGGCGGAATAAGCCGTGGCCGCCCCGCTGAATCCGGCTCACGCCGAAATCCATGCGCCCGTGCTGCCCGAGGTGGCGGCCGTGGCCCAGGAGATGCAGGCGCTGCGCCGCGACCTGCACGCCCATCCCGAGCTGGCCTATGAGGAACACCGCACCGGCGACATCGTGGCCGAGAGGCTGGCCGCCTGGGGTTACGAGGTGCACCGGGGCCTGGGCGATACCGGCGTGGTGGGCACGCTGCGCTGCGGCGACCACCAGAGCGGCAAGAGGCTGGGCCTGCGCGCCGACATGGATGCGCTGCCGATACGCGAAACCACGGGCCTGCCCTATGCGAGCCGCCACGATGGCAAGATGCATGCCTGCGGCCACGACGGCCATACGGCCACCTTGCTGGCCGCGGCCCGGGTGCTGGCGCAGCGCCGGAGCGCGCTCAACGGCACGCTGCATCTGATCTTCCAGCCGGCCGAGGAAGGCCATGGCGGCGCCAAGAAGATGGTGGACCAGGGCCTGTTCCAGCTGTTTCCCTGCGATGCGCTCTACGCGTTTCACAACGAGCCCGGCTACCCGGCCGGGCATTTCGGCTTCCGCTCGGGCGTGATGTATTCGAGCTCGGACACGGCCCTCATCACCATCCGCGGCAAGGGCGGCCATGGCGCCATGCCGCATGCGGCCGTGGACCCCATCGTCGTGGCCTCGCACCTGGTGCTGGCGCTGCAGACCATATGCTCGCGCGAGGTCGACCCCAACGACATGGCCGTGGTCACCGTGGGCGCCATCCATGCGGGCGATGCGCCCAATGTGATTCCCGAAACCTGCGAGCTGCGCGTGACCATACGCGCGCGCTGCCCCGAGGTGCGGGCCCTGCTGCGTGAGCGCATCACGGCCATGGCCCAGGCCCAGGCCGCGGTGCACCGCGCCACGGCCGAGGTGGACTACAAATGGCGCTATCCGCCCGTCATGAATGACGTGGCGGCCACGGATTTTGCCGTGGGCGTGGCGCGCGATTTCCTCGGCGAGCAGTGGCTGATCCCCGACCTGCAGCCGCTGCAGGCCAGCGACGACTTCGCCATCATGCTGGGCGAGGTGCCCGGCAACTACTTCATCGTGGGCAACGGCATGGGCGAGGGCGGCTGCATGGTGCACAACCCCGGCTATGACTTCAACGACGGCCTGCTGCCCGTGACGGCTTCGTACTGGGTGAAGCTGGCCGAAGCCTATCTGAGCCGCGATCCCGCATGAACACCACAGATCTCTCCGGCCAGAATCTGCCGGGTTTTGACGCCACCACCGATTACTGGCAGTCCATAGTCTCCGCGGCCGAGCTCGCCCAGTCGCCGCTGCCGCCTTATGCGCGCAGCTATCCCGCGCGCCTGCCCGACGGCCGCTATCTGGTGCTGCCGCTGCGCGGCATGCCCACGGCCTCGGGCGCCGCGCCCGATCGCTGCGTGGCCTCGCTGATCGCCAACCAGGCCTCCCTGGCCGTGGTGGAACAGCTGGCGCTGCATATGGCCGAGGGGGCGCGCGCACACCAGTTCGAGGTGATCGTGGGCCTGCCCACGCTGGGCCTGGCTTTTGCGCCTCTGGTGGCCAAGGCCCTGGGCCACGGCCGCTTCGTGCCCCTGGGCTACTCGCGCAAATACTGGTACCGCGAGGAGCTGTCCGAGCCCGTGAGCTCCATCACCACGCCGGGCAAGGGCAAGCTGCTGTATGTGGACCCCAACCAGCTGGCGCTGATCGCCGGCAAGCGCGTGCTGGTGGTCGACGATGCCGTGAGCTCGGGAACCACCATGGTCTCGGGTCTGAAGCTGCTGGAGCGCTGCGGCGCCGAGGTGGCCGCGATTGCCGTGGCCATGCGCCAGGGCACGCAATGGCAGGAGAAGCTGCGCCGCGCCGACGGCTCCTGCATTCCCGTGGTCGGCGCCTACGACTGCCCGCGCATGGTTCGCCGCACCGATGGCTGGTGGCCGGAGGATGCGGCCTAGGGCTTGCTTGGACCGGGCCGGGGCTGGCCTCATACTTGCGGGATTGCAAAGGAGCCAGACAAGCATGAGTAACTTCACCCTCACCAGTCCCGACATCCCCGCCGGCGGCAGCGTGCCCGCGCATTTCGAGGCCGATGTGTTCGGCTGCGGCGGCCGCAACGAGTCGCCCGTGCTGCAGTGGAGCGGCGCACCCGCCGGCACCCAGAGCCTGGCCGTGACCGTGTTCGACCCCGATGCGCCCACGGGCAGCGGCTGGTGGCACTGGATCGTGGTGGACCTGCCGGCCGCCACCTCGGAGCTCAAGGCCAATGCCGGCGCCAAGGGCAGCAGCACGCTGCCGGCCGGCGCGCGCCAGATGCGCAACGACTACGGCGCCTTCGCCTGGGGCGGCATGTGCCCGCCGCCCGGCGACAAGCCGCACCGCTATGTCTTCACCGTGCATGCGCTGTCGGTGGCGCGCCTGGACATTCCCGACGATGCCACGGCGGCCATCTGCGGCTTCATGATCAATGCCAACAGCCTCGCCAAGGCCACGTTCACCTCGACCTACGGACGCCCGGCCTGATCGGACTCCTGAAAAAGAAGCGCCTTGCGCCTGTCAGCAATGGATCTCAGCCTGATTGAAGGCTGAAACCAATATCTGGCAGGCGCAAGGCGCTCTGTTTTTGAGGGCGCTATCGATGCCGCAATGGCTCAGGTGAGCGCGCCGCGGCCGTCCACGGTGAAGATGCGCTCGACCACGCCCTTGAGCCGCCCGCCGCGCACGCCGATCAGATGGTCGTGCAGATTGACCGTGGGGTCGCAGTGGCCGGGAATCAGCCACAGCGTCTCGCCGAGCGCGGGCAACCAGCCGCTGGTGTTGGCCGGGTGCAGCACGCCATGCTCGTCGCCGCCGTTCTCGAAGCGCAGCGCCTGCTCGGGCGGCAGCGCATGCAGCCTGGGCAGGCCCGAATCTATGGCATGGGCCTTGTGGCCCGCGTCGCAGACGGCGCGGCCCTGGCCTACCGAGATGACCTGGGTCTTGACGTAGAGCGCATGCTCGAACACCGGCTGGGCCGGGTCGTGCTCGTTGGTCGCGTAGTCGGCGTCCATGAACAGAAAGGAGCCGGGCTGGATCTCGCCGTACACGCCGCTCGCGGCCTCGTTTACCATGGTGCCGGTGCCGGCGCCCGTGATCAGCGGTAGGGCGATGCCCGCGGCGTCGAATTCATGGCGCGTGCGGTTGACGAGCTTGAGCACCTGGGCGATGGCCTCGCGGCGCTCGCTGGCCCGGCGTAGATGCTGGGCGCCGCCGTGATAGGCCTGCAGGCCCGCAAAGTGCAGCCGGGGCTGGGCCCGGATGGCGCGTGCCAGCTCCACCGCGGCCGTGCCGGGCTCCACGCCGCAGCGGTTCTGGCCCACGTTGATCTCCACCAGCACGTCGATGGCGCCATGGCCGGCCTGCGCATCCTGCATGGCCTGGGCCAGGCGCGCTACGCCTTCTGTGCTGTCGACGGCAAGCGCCAGGCGGCCGCCGCGCCCATCCAGGGTCTTGGCCAGCCGGGCCACGCGCTCGAGCTTGGCGGGCGAGACGATCTCGTTGCTGATGAAGAGATTGTTCACCCCGCCCTCGGCCAGGGCCTCGGCCTCGGCGACCTTCTGCACGCAGTGGCCGCAGGCGCCGGCCTGCTCCAGCAGCAGCGCGATATGGGCGCTCTTGTGCAGCTTGGCATGCGGGCGCCACAGCACGCCGTGCTGCTGGGCAAAGCGGGCCATGCGCTCGATATTGCGCTCCATGGCATCGAGGTCTATGACCAGGGCCGGGGTGTCGATGCGCCGTACGGCCTGGCCGACCAGGGCCCGCAGGGACTCAGGAATGGATTTCATCGCGGCTGTCCGGGGAAAGATGTGCGGTATCGGCCCAGCCTACCAGAGACAGGCCCTCGGGCGTCCACAGCAGGCGGTTGATGGCCGCATTCGTCAGCTCCCAGGTGCGCGGCGCCTGCAGGTCCTGGCGGGTGGCCAGGCGATACAGGGTGTCCATCACGCCGCCGTGGGCCACGAGCACGATCTGCTGGCCCTCGTGGCGGCTGGCGATGCGGTCCACGGCGCGCGCTATGCGCGCGCGCAGCATGGCCAGCGATTCGCCGCCGCCGGGCAGCACGTATTCGGGATCGCGCGTGCGCCAGCGCTGGGCGGCCTCGGGGTGGCTGAGCTCGACCTCCTTGAAGGTATGGCCCTGGAACTGGCCGAAACAGCGCTCGCGCAGCTCGGGCTCGGCATGCAGCTCGGCCTGGGCCGTGCGGGCCAGGGCCTGGGCCGTGGCATAGGCGCGCTGCAGATCGCTGCTGTAGATGGCTGCAATGGGCTCGTGGACCAGGGCCCGGGCCGCCTGCTCGGCCTGCCACAGGCCGGTGTTGTTGAGCGGAACGTCCAGATGGCCCTGGATGCGGCCGTCCACGTTCCAGGTGGTTTCTCCGTGGCGGATGGCGATGATGCGCGTGACATGCATGGCGGTGGTGCTGACTCTGTGGCTCTGGTATGCGAACCAGTCCATTGTCGTGCAATAAGCAACCCTCGGGCGGCGGCGCTGCTTCTCCCGGGGACGCCGGCGGGCGCAAAAAAGCCGATGCCCGCGCGGTGCATCGGCTTGGTGCGGAGCGCGCCGAGCTTAGAGCGTGTTCATGATTTCCTCGCGCCGCGACAGCGGCTTTGCGGGATGGGATGCAAGGCGCAACACCGCAGCAATAGCAACGCTATTGCGAGGATTTGCAACGCCGCAGACCGCCCGCAAAGCCACTGTCCCGAAGGGTTGGAGCGAAATCGGGCGATTTCTTCGCGCTGGCTCTTGCTTGCACCCCGGCGCAAGCTGCGATCCATCACTTCGAACTCATCCCGATTGCGCTCCAACGCGGCGGCGTAGAGGTCGTGAACACGCTCTTAGATCAGCGACTTGGCGTTGTCTAGCACGAAGTCGCAGGCTTTTTCCTTGAGATTGCTCTTGACCTTGTCGAGGCTGAAGCTCTGGCCATTGCTGCCCTTGACCATGCCCATCAGGCCGTCCTTATAGCCCTGGTCCTTGGGCTCTTCCTTCTGGCCCAGGCCCAGCTTGCCCAGCAGCTGGTTCTTGACCTGGGCGGCTTTGTCGGCGTTCAGGTAGTTGTTCTTCATGCAGTAGGTGATGACGCCGGCCGCATTGCTGGCCGTGCCCGAGCCCGCGAGCCCGCCCAGGCCCAGCGCCGAGGCCGCGCCCGAGCCGCCGCCCAGCATGCCGCCCAGACCCGAGGCGCCGGAGCCGCTTTCCGAGCCGCCGCCCAGCTGACCGCGCAAGGCATCGCCCAGGCCGTTGGCCTGGACGCTGAGGGCGCTGGCGGCCAGGGTGGCGCAGACCAGCGCAGAGAGGGCAAATCGCTTCATGCTGTATTCCTTTCCGTGGTGAGCGGCGGCGCCTGCAGCGGGCGACTGGCCGCATATCCTAGAGGTCTGCACGTTAGCACGCGCCGACCTCGGCCATGCGCAGGCAAGTGTGGAAGATTGCAAACATCGCGCGGCCCGCCCGCTCAGCGCGCAGGGTTGGCGGGAGCCGGGGCTGCGGCAGGCGCTGCGGGCGCGCTGTTCGATGCGGCGCTCTGGGGCGGCTGGATCACGGTGCGCACAGTGCGCGCGCCCTGCGGCGGGCGCGGGAAGCCGGTCAGCGCCGCATCGAACAGAATGCCGAAGATGGCCGGGTCATCGGTCCAGACATCCTGGCGCTGGGCCGAGGTCTCGTAGACGATCTGCTGGGTCTTGAGATCGCGCATCACCAGGCTCACGGAGCGGTAGTACTCCAGCGGCGGGCCGTCCATCATCATGCTGCCGCCAAAGCCCCAACCCCAGCCGCGGCCGTAGCCCATGCCCCAGCCCCAGCGCGGGCCCCAGGGGTCGTAATAGGGCCAGCTCGCATAGTCGCGCGCATAGCGGGCCACGGCGCCGATCTGCACCACCAGGCTGGCGTGCGCATCGTCGCGCGTCAGGCCCACGCGGGCCAGCGCCTGCTGGGCCTGGGCCTCGACGGCGGGGAAGCTCATCTGGCCCTGCTGCGAGGGCAGGGTTTCCAGCCGGTAGACCGGCGGCACGGGCATGGCGCTCAGCGAGGAATAGCTTTGTACCGTGCTGTTGACTTCGCGCACCGTGCTGCAGCCGCTCAGCAGGGCGGCTGCGGCCAGGGCCATGGCGCCAATCCAGCGAATTCGGGTGTTGCGCAGGTTCATGGTGATGCTTTCTATACGACAAAGGCCCATGGAGATGGGCCTTTGCTTGGACCGGCAGGTCCGGGTTTGGTTCAACGCCCGTCTTCAGGACAGTTGTATCACCTGCACGCCGGGCAGGCTGGCAGTGGTTGGCAGCTCCTCATGGTCAAACGCCATGTCGCCGTTGGGATCGGCAATGCCCGTGGCCTTGGCGTTCTTGAAGTCGTGCAGCTGCGGATCCATCATGTGCGTGGTCACGATATTGCCCATGGCGCGGAACATGCTCTCGATGCGGCCGGGGAACTTCTTTTCCCATTCGCGCAGCATCTCGCCAATGGCCACGCGCTGCAGGCCGTCCTGGCTGCCGCAGAGGTTGCAGGGGATGATGGGGAAGTTCTGGTACTGGGCCCAGCGCGTCGTGTCCTTTTCGGGCACGTAGCACAGGGGGCGGATCACCACATGCTTGCCGTCGTCGCTGACCAGCTTGGGCGGCATGCCCTTCATGCGGCCGCCGTAGAACATATTGAGCATCATGGTCTGCACGATGTCGTCGCGGTGGTGGCCCAGCGCCACCTTGGTGCAGCCCAACTGGTCGGCCACCTTGTACAGGATCGCGCGGCGCAGGCGCGAGCACAGGCCGCAGGTGGTCTTGCCCTCGGGCACGACGCGCTTGACGACGCTGTAGGTGTCCTGGTTCTCGATGTGGTAGTCCACGCCTATGGACTGGAAGTACTCGGGCAGGATGTGCTCGGGGAAGCCCGGCTGCTTCTGGTCCAGGTTCACGGCCACGATGTCGAACTTCACGGGCGCGCGCTTTTGCAGCTTGCGCAGAATGTCCAGCAGCGTGTAGCTGTCCTTGCCGCCCGACATGCAGACCATGATCTTGTCGCCTTCCTCGATCATGTTGTAGTCGAGAATGGCCTTGCCCACTTCACGGCACAGGCGCTTTTCAAGCTTGATCTGCTCGCGCTCGATCTTGATCTTGCTGGGCTTGGTTTCGCCCTCGGGCGTAGCAGCGGTTTCGGCCGCGTCCAGGGCTTCGGCCTCTTCGGCAATCCAGGGGTTGTCGTTTACAGCATTCATGGGGTTCACCATTGTCCGGTTTCGATGCGAATGGCGACTTCGCAGTCTTCAAAAATTTCCAGTTTTGCAATCTTCACGCGCACGCCGCGCACGCCGGGCAGCTGCAGCAGGCGCTGGGCCAGCTTGCCGATCAGGCTTTCGAGCAGGTTCACATGCTCGGATTTGCATTCGTCGATGATGATCTGGCGCACCTTGCGGTAGTCCAGCACGTGGAGGATGTCGTCATCGCGTGGCGCCAGCGGCTGGGGGCCGAGATTGAGTTCGGCATCGACCTGAATCGGCTGGGGCTCTTGTTTCTCATGCGCCAGAATGCCCAGGCTGGCATCAAAGCGCAGCCCGGTGAGCGTGAGTATCTGTTGTCCGGAAGTGGAAGTCATGGCTTGCAGGTCTGTGATGCGCGGCAGGCATTCACATCATCGAAAAATCGCGCTCGAAGCGCTGTAAGTGCTGGCCGCCATCGACCAGCAGGGTGGTGCCCGTCATCGCCCGGTTCTCCAGCGCGAAGCACACGGCGGCAGCAACGTCCTCGGAGCTCGAGGAGCGGCCCAGCGGGCTCATGGCATGCAGCTGCTCGAAGCGCTCCTGGCTCAGCATATGGCTGGTCAGCGTGAGGCCCGGGGCCACGCCGACCACGCGCACGCGCGGCGCCAGCGCCAGGGCCAGCACGGTGTTGGCCGCTTCCAGCGCCGCCTTGGACAGGGTGTAGCTCAGAAAATCGGGGTTCTGGTTCCAGAGCTTCTGGTCCAGCACATTGACCACGGCGCCATGGGCTAGTTCCTCGCCGGCCGCGGCCCGCTCGTTGAGGTGGGCGTGCAAGGCCTGGGCCAGCAGAATGGGCGCGCCGGTGTTGCTGCGCAGATGGGCTTCCAGCGCCACATAGCTGAAGCTCTGCACATCGTCGTGCTCGAACAGCGAGGCGTTGTTGACCACGGCGTCGACGTGGCCAAAGTGCGCGATCACGCGCGGCACCAGGGCGCGCACCGACTCCTCGTCAAAGAAATCCGCATCGAAAGCCGCACTGTCGCCGGACAGCTGCGCGCAGGCCGCTACGGTCTGCAGGGCTTCTTCGTGCGAGTCGCGGTAATGCACGGCGACCTGCCAGCCCGCACGGGCCAGAGCCAGGGCCATGTCGCGTCCCAGGCGACGGGCGGAACCGGTCACCAATACTGTGCGTGGTCGGGCGGGTGAGGACATTCGTGGAAAATGCGGGTTGTGACAACAGAACCCTCAATTTTAACGAGCGCCTTGCAATCGCGCATTGCCAAGGAGATTGCCGCCGCGGGCGGCTGGCTGCCCTTCGACCGTTTCATGGAGCTGGCGCTCTATGTGCCGGGCCTGGGCTATTACGCCAACGAAACGGCCAAGTTCGGCGCCATGCCCGAGTCGGGCAGCGACTTTGTGACGGCGCCCGAAATTTCCCCGATTTTCGGCCAGCTGGTGGCGGCACAGCTGCGTGAAGCGCTACAAAAAACGGATACCCGCGAGATCTGGGAATTCGGTGCCGGCACGGGCGCGCTGGCGCTGCAGATCCTCGACGAGCTGGCCGCGCAGGGGGCTTTGCCCGAGCGCTACACCATCGTCGATCTCTCGGGCACGCTGCGCGCGCGCCAGAAGCTGGCGCTGGCCAAGTACGAGCATCTGCTGCGCTGGGTCGATGCCCTGCCCGAGACCATGGAGGGCGTGATCATAGGCAACGAGGTGCTGGACGCCATGCCCGTGCAGCTGCTGCAGCGCACCCAGGGTCGATGGTTCGAGCGTGGCGTGTCGCTCAAGGGCGACGAGTTCACCTGGGAAGACCGGCCCACCGAGCTGCGCCCGCCCGTGGAAATCGACGGCCCGCACGATTTTCTGACCGAGATCCATCGCCAGGGCGAGGCCTTTATCCACACCTTGGGCGAGCGCCTGACCCGGGGTGCCGCTTTTTTCATCGACTACGGCTTTGGCGAGAGCGAGTACTACCATGTGCAGCGCCATATGGGCACCTTGGTCTGCCACTACCAGCACCAGGTGGACAGCGATCCGCTGGTGCAGGTCGGCCTCAAGGACATCACGGCCCACGTCAATTTCACGGGCACGGCCGTGGCCGCGCAGGACGCGGGCTTCGAGGTGCTGGGCTATACCAATCAGGCGTACTTTCTCATCAACTGCGGGCTCGGCCCCAAGATGGATGCGGCAGGCCTCAAGGCGCGCTCCATGGCCTCCAAGCTGGTGATGGAGCATGAGATGGGCGAGCTGTTCAAGGTCATCGCCCTGTCCAAGGGCGCGGAGCCCTGGACGCCGCTGGGCTTTGTGCAGGGCGACCGCACCCACCGGCTATAGCGCTTGCGCTTTGGGCGGCTACTGCTTTTCCAGTCCCGCGGCCTGGATGATGCCGGCCCAGTGCTTGAACTCGGTGCGCGTGAAGTCGCGGAACGCGGCCGAGCCTAGCAGGCGGGGCTCGCCGCCCAGGGACGAGACCTTGGCCTTGAACTCGGGGCTGCTGGCCACCTTGAGCGTGGCCGCCTCCAGCCGCTGGACCACGGCGCGCGGCGTCCCCTTGGGCGCCAGCACGCCGTTCCAGGTGGCGGTGACGAAGGTGGGGAAGCCGCTTTCCTTCATGGTCGGCACCTGGGGCAGCTGCGGCAGGCGCTCGGCGGAGGTCACGGCCAGCGCCTTGAGCTTGCCGCTCTGGATGAAGGGCAGCGCGGGCGTGATGTTCTCGAAGATGAAGTCGATCTGGCCGCCTATCAGGTCGCTCAGGGCCGGAGCGCTGCCCTTGTAGGGTGCATGGACCAGGTCCAGCTTGGTCGCACTTTTCAGCAGCTCGCCCGACAGGTGCACGGTCGAGCCCATGCCCGGTGAGCCATAGCTCATGCCGGAGCGGCGCTCGCGGGCGTAGCTCAGCAGTTCGGCCACCGATTTGACCGGTGTCTTCGCCTCGTTGACCACCAGCACGTTGGGGATCGAGGTCACCAGCGCGATGTACTCGAAGTCGTCCAGGCTTTTGGCACTGAGATTCCGGTACAGGCTGGGGTTGATGGCCTGCGTGCCCGCCGTGCCGAACAGCAGCGTATAGCCATCATTGGCGGCGGCCGCGACGCGGCTGGCGCCGATCGCGCCGTTGGCTCCAGGCACGTTCTCCACCACCACCGGCTGGCCCAGGGCCTCGGCCAGCCCCTGGCCGACCAGGCGGGCCACCACATCGGTATTGCCGCCGGGCGAGAAAGGCACGAGCAGCTTGAGCGGGCGGCTGGGAAAGGTATCGGCCGCGGCGAGGGCCGGCAGGGCGAGGGCGGCGCCGAGCAGCGCGGCGGCCCGGAGAAACTGTTGGCGTGAGAAGGTCTGGGGCACGGTATGTCTCGTTGTTGTTCAGGGCCTGCCAAGCAGGGTGGCGGGCCCGGGCCTGCAGGGAGCAAGGCTTTGGACATCATGGGCAGGGGCTGCAATTGAGGTCAATCAATCTTTGGGAAGCACCTCATTCCCAAACGGAATGGCGGCCGGCTTCGCCCCAGGCCCAGACACCGAGACAGTGCGGCGCCTATACTTGCGGCCTCATGATTCGCTGGTTGATCGTCATTTTTCTGGCCTTGCTGCTCATCAACGGCCTGCATGCCTGGCTGGAGCGCATAGGCCTGGGGCGCCTGCCCGGCGATTTCCGCTTTCGCCTGTTCGGCCGGGAATTCTTTCTGCCCGTGGCCAGCACCGTGGTGCTGAGCCTGCTCGCGGCCCTGGTGGCGCGCTTCGTGAAGCTCTGAGCCTGGCTGCGCGCGCCGGCGCATGCCCGGCGACTTGAATCTGCAGGGATTGGCAGCAAATACCGGCTTGAACCCGGTCTGCGCCCTTGTGCCGGTGCCTGGCCACGCTACAGAAAGGTTGCCCATGTCCGAATCCCTGCACTATGTCTGCCCCCATTGCCACACTACCAACCGCATTGCCAGGGACCAGCTGGGCAACAGCCCGGACTGTGGTAACTGCCACCGGCCGCTGGTGACGGGCGAGCCCGTGGCTCTGGATGGCGACAGCTTTGCCAGGCACACGGGCCGCAGCCAGCTGCCCGTGGTGGTGGACTTCTGGGCGCCCTGGTGCGGCCCCTGCCGCATGATGGCCCCGGGCTTTGCCCAGGCCGCGCAGACCCTGGCCGGCCAGGCGCAGCTGGCCAAGCTCGATACCGAGGCTTATCCACAGGCCGCTGCGCCGTTTGGCATACGCAGCATTCCGACCATGGTGGTGTTCAAGGAGGGCAAGGAGCTGGCGCGCATCTCGGGCGCCTTGCCGCCCGGCGACATCGTGCGCTGGGTGCAGTCGGTGATCTAGCGCTGCTCAGCAGCGCAGATCGCGAAAGGCCTTGCGAGCCTTGTAAAGCCTGGCTTCTGCGCTGTTCTTAGCCTCAGGCACTGCGTGAGCCGCATCCTGGGCGAGCCGCGGCAGAGCTCCGTCAAGCTGGGAGCAGCTCAGTTTTTCAAGCGGCGAATGATTGATGCGCCGCTTGGCGACTTCGAATTCCTCGGGTGTTTTGCCCGTCAGCGGTTTGAGCGCTTCGGCAAACATGCGGTCATGCTCTGCTTTCCGCACATCGGCCCCTTTTTGGGATTGGCCCGTCATCCTGTCCATGCCTTGCGTAGGCGTGGTGTCTATGGCCTTGGCGCCCAGGCAGGGTTCGTGCGAATAGCTGACCTGGCCATTGGCCTCGCAACGGTAGACCTGCTGGCTCATGGCCGTCAGCGGCGCGCTCAGCACCGTGCAGCTCATGAGCACCCCTCCAAGGTAGTTTTTGTGCATGGGACCAGTATGCCGGCCAGCCCTGTCGCGGCCAAGCGCGTTTCAGCCGGCGTGTGTCAGCCAGTCTGCAATCGCCTGTTCGCGCGCCTTGCTCACGGCATCGCCTATGGCCTTGCCCTTGAGGCCGCGCTGCGCCGCAGCCTGGGCCACGGGCGCGGTCTCCACGGCCAAAGCCGCCTGCAGCGCTCCCGCCAGCCGCTGGCGCTGCGGGTAGGCCGACTCTTCAAAGCCCAGGCGCCCGCGCGCATCGCATTCGCAGGCCTGCAGCGCCTCCTCGAAGCGCTGGGGCTTGCGCACGGCGTCACAGCGCTCCAGCAGGCGCAGCAGGGCCGCGGGGTTGAGCTCGCCGCTGCGATGGATGTTGCCGTGCTCGCGCGCCACGACTTCGGCCAGTTCCTTGCAGTCATTGGGCACGCGCCAGCGCTCGCAGAGCTGCAGCAACAGGCGCGCGCTGCGCTGCTCGTGGCCTATATGCCGCGGCAGCATATCGGCAGGAGTCGTGCCCTTGCCAAGGTCGTGGCACAGACAGGCAAAGCGCACGGCCAGCGGCGTCCGCAGCCGGGCCGACATGTCCAGCACCAGCATGGCGTGCACGCCGGTGTCGACCTCGGGATGGTATTCGGCGCGCTGGGGCACGCCCCAGAGCCGGTCCAGCTCGGGCAGGAGCACGGCCAGCGCGCCGCACTCGCGCAAGATGCCGAACATGCGCGAAGGCTGCGCCTCCATCAGGCCGCGGCTGATTTCCTGCCAGACGCGCTCGGGCACCAGCGCATCGACCTCGCCGGCCGCCACCATCTCCCGCATGAGCTCCATGGTTTCCGGGGCCACCATGAAGTCGGTGAAGCGGGCCGCAAACCGTGCCAGGCGCAAGATGCGCACCGGGTCTTCGCGGAAGGCATCGGTCACATGGCGCAGCACCCTGTCCCTGAGGTCCTGCTGGCCGTTGAAAGGATCGATCAGCTCGCCGGCCTGGCTCCAGTCGGCGGGGCCGGCGATGGCGTTGATGGTGAGGTCGCGCCGGGCCAGGTCCTCTTCCAGCGTGACATCGGCGGCCGTGTGCACCACAAAGCCGCGGTAGCCCATGCCCTGCTTGCGCTCGGTGCGCGCCAGCGCGTATTCCTCATGAGTGGTGGGGTGCAGGAATACCGGGAAGTCCCGCCCCACGGGCACGAAGCCGCGCGCCGTCATCTGCTCGGGCGTGGCGCCCACCACCACCCAGTCCGTATCGTTGACGGGTAGGCCCAGCAACTGGTCTCGTACCGCTCCACCTACCTTGTAGACCTTGATTTCGCTCATGCAGCAATGGTAGTGCCTGGCCGGCGCTCAGCGCTGCTGGCGATAGGGCTCTTCGAAGGGCAGGAAGTCTTGCTCGGCCAGCGCTGCCTGCACCCAGGCCTGGGTCGCGGGCAGCCGGCTGATGCTTTGCACATAGGCCTGCGCCGCCGGCGAGACGGGCAGGCCATAGCTGTTGAGGCGCATGCAGACCGGCGCAAAAAACGCATCGGCGATGCCGAACTGGCCAAACAGCATGGGGCCGCCGGAACTGGCCAGCAGGGGCTCCCACAGCGCTTCCAGCCGCTGGACATCGGCGCGCAGATCGGCGTTCTCGGCCCAGAGCCGGGCGCCCACCTCGGGCAGGCGGGCCTCGATATTCATGGGGCACAGGCGGCGCAGGGCGTTGAAGCCGCTATGCATTTCCGCGACCAGGCTGCGCGCGCGGGCGCGCTGGGCCGCGGGCAGGGGCCAGAGCTGCTTGTCGCGATGGCGTTCGGCCAGATATTCGCTGATCGCCAGGCTGTCCCAGATCACCAGGTCCCCATCGACCAGCAGCGGTACCTTGCCGGTGGGCGAGAGTGCGAGAACGCTTTGCTTGAAGCTGGAGTCGGGCGCGAAGCTGTCGAAGCGCAGCATGACCTCTTCGAAGTCTATGCCGCTCTGGCGCATCAGCACCCAGGGGCGCATGGACCAGGACGAGTAGTTCTTGTTGCCGATGTAGAGCTTGAGCATGAGGTTCCCCGGTATCGGTATCGGCGCGGCTTGACCGGCCGTGCGGTTACAACTTGCATTCTGCCTTGGCATGAAGGGATTGCGGCGGCGATGATGTAATTGGCGGTATGGCAAATACCTCTTTTTCCGCGTTCAGGGCCGGCGCCGGGCAGCACAAGGCCGCGCTGGTGCTGTTTTCCGGCGGCCAGGATTCCACCACCTGTCTGGCCCAGGCCCTGTCCATGTTCGAGCGCGTGGAGACCCTGGGTTTCGATTACGGCCAGCGCCACAGCGTGGAGATGCAGGTGCGTCTCGATGTGCGCCGGGCGATCGCCGAGTGCTTTCCCCAGTGGGCGCCGCGCCTGGGCGAGGACCATGTGCTCTCGCTGGATGTGCTCAAGCAGATCGGCGGCTCCTCCCTGACCGATGACGTAGCGTTTGCCATGCAGGCCGACGGCCTGCCCAACACCTTTGTGCCGGGGCGCAATCTGCTGTTTCTCACGCTGGCGGGAGCGCTGGCCTACCGCCGCGGCCTGAGCGTGATCGTCACCGGGGTCTGCGAAACCGACTATTCGGGCTACCCCGACTGCCGCGACGACACCATGAAGGCGCAGCAGCTGGCGCTGAACCTGGGGCTGGAGCGGCGCCTGCGCATCGATACGCCGCTGATGTGGCTGGACAAGGCCCAGACCTGGCAGCTGGCCCATGATCTGGGTGGCGACGCACTGGTGGAGCTGATCCGCACCGAGACCCATACCTGCTACCAGGGCACGCGCGACGTGCTGCACGCCTGGGGCTATGGCTGCGGCAACTGTCCCGCCTGCGAGCTGCGCGCCAGCGGCTGGACCCAGTGGCAGGCGCAGCGTGCGGCCTGAGATGCAGATTTGATAGCTTCTAGCGCCGACTGCAATTGAAATTTTGGCTGTTTGGCTTCAAATTCCATGAGCAGCATGCGCTGACTGCTATTAAAAAAGCCGGGCCGGCCTATCTCAGGGAGAGCCCGGCCACGGGCCAGACCTCGCCGTTGTCATTGAGGATGGCGTCCAGCGGCTGGTCGTGGTTCTCGGGCTCGAAGTCGTCGACAAAGCCCTCGGCATAGCCCAGGCCCACGGTGAACGGCCTGGGATTGATCTGCGCGAGCGTGCGGTCGTAGAAGCCGCCGCCGTAGCCGAGACGGTAGCCGCCCGCGCCGTAGCCCACGCAGGGGACAAACAGCAGCGTGGGGGTCAGCAACTCGGTGTCCTTGGGCTTGGGTATGCCGAAAGCGTCCTCTTCCATGGGGCAGCCGGGATGCCAGGCGTGAAAACTGAGTGTCTTGCGCTGTTTGTCGATGACCGGCAGGCCAATTTTGCGCCGTTGTGGAGTACCCTGTAGCTCGCCATCCTCTTTCCAGCGATGCAGAGCCGGCAGTGGGTCGAACTCTCCCTTGATGGGCCAATAGGCGCCAATCACGGTGTCGGGGCGCTCCACCAGCCAAAAGCGCATCACCTGCTGCAGCGCATCGGCGCGCAGCAGGCGGTCTGGAAGGTTGAGGCGCTGGTCAATCAACTTGCGGCGTAAGGCTGCTTTGTCCATCGGATAATTTCCTCCATGCACTGGCTGAAGATTTTGACACCGCTTTGGGCGGCCTCTTTTTTGACTGTAGCCGCTCCGCTGGCGCAGGCGCAAATTTCGGGTGACGCCGTCTTGCTGGAGATGCAAAAAGCATTCCGCAAGCGCGACCAGTCCGCGCTCACGCAGATGCTGCCCCAGGCCAGCGGCCACCCCCTGGAAGCTTGGGCCGCTTACTGGGAACTCAAGAACCGCCTGGAAACGGCCGCGGCCGACGAGATCCAGTCCTTTCTGAGCCGCTATGCGGGCACTTACCAGGAAGACCGTCTGCGCAACGACTGGCTGCTGATCCTGGGCAAGCAGCGCGACTGGGCGACCTTCGGCCAGGTCTATGCCAAGTTCCGCATGCGCGACGACAGGTCCGTGACCTGCTACGCCCTGCTGGCCGACAGCCTGCAGGGCCGCAGCACGCCCGGCATGGGCCAGCAGGTGCGCGATCTGTGGCTGGCGCAAAAAGATGCCGACGATGGCTGCACCGCGGCTGCGGGACAGATGTATGCGCAAAAGCTGATCACCGACGCCGATGTCTGGCGCCGGGCCCGCGTGGCGGCCGAGAACAATCGCCAGAAGGCCGCGCGCGATGCCGTGGCCATTGTGGCCCCCGAGGCGGCCGACCAGGTGGCCCAGGTGTTTGCCTCGCCCGTCAAATACCTGGCCGGGCAGAGCAAGTCGCGCGGGCGCGAGCGCAAGGAGCTGGCACTGCTGGCCTTGATCCGCATGGCCGCCAGCGACCCCGATGCCGCAGCCACGCAGATGGAGGGCGGCTGGGGCGCCCAGCTCAGCGGCGAAGAGCGCAACTGGGCCTGGGGCGTGATCGGCAAGCAGTCGGCTTTCAAGCTGTCGCCCGATGCCAACGGCTACTTTGCCAAGGTGCGCCGCAACGAGGATCTCAGCGACGACCTGCTGGGCTGGAAGGCCCGCGCCGCCATGCGCGCCGGCGACTGGAAGAGCGTGCGCCGCGCCATCGACGCCATGGGCCCCGAACGCACCGACCCGACCTGGAGCTACTGGAAGGCCAAGGCCATGTTGGCGGGCCGGCCCAGTGCGGAAGACAAGGCCGAGGCCAGGCAGCTGCTGGAAGACACGGCGGGCAGCGGCAGCTTCTACGAGCAGCTGGCGCTGGAGGAAATCGGCCAGCGCGTGACCACGCCGCCCGCTCCCGTGCCGTTGACGGCACAGGAAAAGGCCGCGGCGCGTGCCAACCCCGGCCTGGCGCGCAGCCTGTATGCGATCCAGATCGGGCTGCGCAGCGAAGGCGTGCGCGAATGGAACTACAGCACCAATCTGCACCAGCCGGGCGGCATGGGCGACCGCGAGCTGTATGCGGCTGCCGACCTGGCCTGCGAGCGCCAGGCCTGGGACCGCTGCATCAACACCAGCGAGCGCATCAAGACCTTTGCCGACTGGAGCCAGCGCTTTCCCATGCCTTACCGCGACACCGTGCTGGCCAAGTCGAGCAATATCGGACTGGACCCGGCCTATGTCTACGGCCTGATCCGCCAGGAAAGCCGCTTCATCATGGATGCGCGCTCCGGCGTGGGCGCTTCGGGCCTGATGCAGGTGATGCCGGCCACGGCGCGCTGGACGGCCAAGAAGATAGGCATGACGGACTTCACGCCCGGCATGCTCAACGACCGCGACACCAATATCACCATCGGCACCTCCTACCTGAAGCTGGCGCTTGACGATTTCGAAGGCTCCATGGCCCTGGCCGCGGCCGGCTACAACGCCGGCCCCGGCCGTCCGCGCAACTGGCGCAATGGCCCCACGCTGGATGCCGCCATCTGGGCCGAGAACGTGCCCTTCAGCGAAACCCGCGACTATGTGAAGAAGGTGCTCGCCAACACCACCAACTACGCGGCGCTGATCACGGGCCAGCCCCAGTCGCTCAAGAGCCGCCTCGGCACCATCGGCCCGCGCCCGGCCAGCGATCCCGAGACCATGAAGGATCTGCCATAGGCGGGCCTGCCTCCTTGGTGAAGCTGTGAAGCGCTCTCCCCGTATGGGCGGAGCGCTTTTTTTATGCGTGGTCTTGCCGCCTGGCGCTGTCGCGCGCCTGCTCCAGCAGGGCCAGCAACTGGGCCTGCAGCGGCTGCGGGCAGTCCTGCAGCAGCTCGGCCGCCAGCGCTTCGCGCAGCCGGCGCAGGCGGGCGTAGAGCGCCTGGCCCTGTGCGCTCAGCTGCAGGCAGCGCACGCGCTTGTCGGAGGCGCTGGCCGAGCGTTCCAGCCAGCCTTTGTCCTGCAGCTGGGCCAGGGTACGCGCCATCTGGGCCTTGTCGGTATGGCTGTGCTCTACCAGCTCCTTTTGCGTCAGGCCCGGATGGCGGCCCGTGTGCATGAGGATGCGCACCTCGTTGAAAGTCAGCTCCGGATGAATCGCCTCCATGGACTTGCGCAGGCGCGCGCGAAACAGGTGCAGCAGATCGTGCAGTACCTCGAACACTTCGATGGAGATGGGGGAGTTCATGGCGGGAAGAGTTATGGTTGACAAAGTCAACTTATTAATGGATATTTGGTGGACTTTATCAACTTCTTGAGAATCATGTCCACCACAGAAACGACTCCCATCATGCAGCGTGTGCGCCATGTTTTCCGCGCCCGCCATGTGCAATTGCTGGCGCGCGAGCGGATCAGCCCCGGTTTTGTGCGCCTGACGCTGGGCGGGCCCGAACTGCAGGGCTTTGTGAGCGCGGGTTTTGACGACCATACCAAGCTCATCCTGCCCCAGGAAGGGCTGACCAAGCCCAATCTGCCGCAGCTGATCGACGGCCGCCCGCATATCGACGGCGAGCGCCCCACCATGCGCGACTACACCCCGCTGGCCTATGACGCGGCGGCCAGCACGCTGTGCCTGGACTTTGCGCTCCATGGTTCGGGGCCGGCCGTGGAATGGGCGCAGAGCGCGCCCCTGGGTCAGTGGCTGGGCCTGGCCGGGCCGCGCGGCAGTCTGTTGATTCCCGCGGCTCTGGACTGGCATCTGCTGCTGGGCGACGAGACCGCCATGCCCGCAATAGAGCGCCGCCTGGCCGAGTTGCCCGCAGGCAGCCGCGCCATCGTGCGCGTGCAGCTCGGCAACCGCGCCGACCGGCGTGCCTGGAGCAGCGCCGCGGAGCTGGACCTGCAGTGGGTGGATTCACTCGCGGCCGCAGTCGATGGGCTGGAGATTCCGCCGGGCGATGGTTTTGTCTGGGCCGCGGGCGAGCACCGTGCCATAGCCGACCTGCGCCAGCGGCTGCTGGCCAGGCCCGGTGCCAACCCCAGGCGCATGCGCGTCGCCTCCTATTGGAAGCAGGGCGAGGCCGCCCACCATGCGGAGCTCGCCACCGACGCCTGATATGGGCCGGAATCGGCTGAAGTCCTTGGCAGTCAAGCGCGAGAAGCTATGAAAACGAGAGTCAACAATTGAGCAGCAGCGGGCTCTGCCCGGGATCGCTCTGGAGCCGGGCGGCGCCGCTGGCCACCAGGCTCTGCACCAGGTCCTGCAGCCATTGTTCGGCGCTTTGACCGGCAAAGTAGCGCCGGTGCAGCATGCCGAAATACGGGGTTTGCCGTATCCAGACCGCAAGCTCGGCCAGGCCGATCTGCTGCCACTCCAGCAGTTTGTACTTGAGCAGCACCTTGGCCGCATAGCTCGCATGGCGTGCCGGGGACTGCACAAAGCCGTCGAGCCGCCTGCGCGCCACGGCCAGAGCGGAGGAAACGTCGGCGAACACGCTGCCGTGGCCGGGCACCACCAGCTCGGGCTTCAGGCCTTCGATCACATCCAGCGTGGCGCTGACCTCATCGAAGGCGGTGATGCCTTCGATCTCGGGGAAGACCACGCCAAAGCCGTTTTCCCAGAGCGCGTCGGCCGAAATCAGGGTGCGGCTGTGCGGCTCGAACAGGATGATGGAATGCGGGTCATGCCCGGGGGCGCCATGAATCTCCCAGTTCCGTCCCGCAAGCCGCACCAGCGTGCCCGGCTGCAGCAGGCCGTTGATCGCAAAGCGCGGGCAGTCCTGGCCCGTGGGCGCATAACTCAGAGCGCTTTCGTCCCAGCGGCGTACTTCCTCGGCCTGGCCGGGGGCGATGAAGGTCTGCACCCGGGGATGGGCGGCCTGCAGCGCGGCGTTGCCGCCGCAATGGTCGCTGTGCAGATGGGTGTTGAGAATGCGCGTCAGCGGCTGGCCCTGCAAAGCGCTTTCGATCAGGGCCAGGGTCTGCGCCGCATGAACCACATAGCCCGTGTCCACCACGGCCGCGCCCGGTTCATCGCCGGCCAGGGCTGCAAACACGATGTTGTTGGCGGAAAGCCAGCCGCGCTCGAGCACGGTCATGCCGGGCGGCAAGGAGGGAAGATTCATCGGACTTGTCTCGCGGCTCTGCTGTGTTGTTTGACACAAGACTAGCAGAGAAGTCCTGCCGTGCCGCGGGCGGAGTTGGGGCGCAGCGCCGCCGGCTCAGGACAGCGGCGCCGAGGACTGGATGTTGCGCCGGATGACCACGGGCTTGCCGCCGAAGCGCTGCTTGGACAGCCAGTGCGCGAGGGCGGAGTCCAGATGGGTGGCATGGCCGGGAAACCATTCGGCCAGGGCGCGAATCAGGTCGCGGCAGATGGCCACATTGCCCTGCGCGAGCTGGACCCGCACCTCGCCCACGGACTTGAGCACGGCCGCATGTTCGTCGATATGGCAGTCCCGGGGCGGGAAGGCCGTGCCCAGCATCCATTGGTCCTCTTCGCCGAAGTGATGCTGCAGATGGGTTTCCATGGCCTGCAGCAGCTCGGGCAACTGCTCGTCGTGCGCGCTCTGCAGCCGGCCTATCAGCCCGACGAATTCCTCGTGGATCTCGTCCATGGGCCCATGGCCCATCAGCAAATCGTCTCCCCAGGTCAGCGTGGCGGTATGGCTCATATCGGTTTTCTCGTGCGAGTGATGCGCGCCGGGCGCAGCTTGTTTCCTGGCCTGCATTATGCAAGCCAGGTGGCCAAGGTCGTCGTGCTGGATGGGGGAGGGGAGGCGCCAAAAGAAAAACCTCTTGAACCGAGGGTTCAAGAGGTTTGTCTGGTGCGCGATACATGGATCGAACATGTGACCCCTGCCGTGTGAAGGCAGTGCTCTACCGCTGAGCTAATCGCGCAATAACTGGTGGGTGATACATGGATCGAACATGTGACCCCTGCCGTGTGAAGGCAGTGCTCTACCGCTGAGCTAATCACCCGAAGAACGCTATTGTAGCAGCAACTTTTTGCCCTCTTCGGGAAAACTCGCAAATTTTTCGAAAAAGCCTATCCGCAGCTGCCTCATGCCCGTCGGCAGCATGTGCTGCCAGCTCCTGTGGCGAGGCCGTGGCCGCCGCGGGAAGCACTCGGGGAATCAGCCTTGACCCCTCAGCTCGCGCCGCAGAATCTTGCCGACATTGGTCTTGGGCAGTTCGTTGCGGAACTCGATATAGCGCGGCCGCTTGTAGCCGGTCAGCTGTTCCTGGCAGTAGCGCATGACCTGGTCTTCGGTCAGCGAGGGGTCGCTGCGCACCACATAGACCTTGATGGACTCGCCCTGGCGATCGTCCTGCACGCCCACGGCCGCGCACTCGAGTACGCCGGGGCACATGGAGATCACGTTCTCCAGCTCGTTGGGATAGACGTTGAAGCCGCTGACCACCATCATGTCCTTCTTGCGGTCGATGATGCGGGTATAGCCCTCGGCGTCGAGCACGGCTATGTCGCCCGTGCGCATATAGCCGTCGGCCGTGAAGGCCTTGGCCGTCTCCGCGGGCTGGTTGTAATAGCTATGCATGACGTTGGGCCCCTTGATGCACAGCTCGCCCGGCTGCCCGGTGGGCACATCGTCGCCGGCGTCATCCTTGATGGCCACCGAGATGCCCGGCAGCGGCAGGCCTATGGAGCCCGTGAAGCGCTGGTTGGTGACGGGGTTGTTGGTGCCGATGGCGCAGGTCTCGCTCATGCCCCAGCCTTCGATCATGGCGCAGCCCGTGACCTCATGCCACTGGCGCGCCGTGCCTTCGGAGGCCGCCATGCCGCCGGCCTGGGAGATGAACAGCTGAGAAAAATCGAGCTGCCTGAACTCCGGGTTGTTCAGCAAGGCGTTGAACAAGGTATTGACGGCCGGCAGCACATGGAACGGCCGCTTCTTGAGCACCTTCACGAACTTCGGGATATCGCGGGGATTGGGAATCAGGCTCAGGCTGCCGCCCAGGCGCATCGCAAACAGGCTGACGGTGAGCGCGAAGATGTGATACAGCGGCAGCGCCGCAACGATATGGGTTTCGTGGCCCTGGACCTTGCCGTCCAGCGCCGGCGTGAACCAGGTATGGGCCTGCAGCGCGGCGGCCACGATGTTGCGGTGGGTCAGCACCGCTCCCTTGGACAGGCCCGTCGTGCCGCCCGTGTACTGCAGAAAGGCGATGGAGTCGAGCGTGGCCGTGCTGGGCATGAGCTGGCGATTGGCGCCCAGGGCCAGGGCCTGCTTGAAACGGGTTACTTCCCGGGTGCTGCAGCCGGAGCCCAGCGGCAGATCGAATGCCGGCACCATCTTGGCCAGATGGCGCACGGCGAACGTGATCCAGCTGCCATAGAGGCCGCCCAGCAGGTCGCCCATGCCCGTCAGGCAGATGTGGCGCACGGAGCTGCGCTCCAGCACCTGGGCCAGCGTGTGGGCGAAGTTCTCCAGGATGATGATGGCCGTGGCGCCCGAGTCCTTGAGCTGGTGCTCCAGTTCGCGTGCGGTGTAGAGCGGGTTCACGTTGACGCAGGTGAAGCCCGCGCGCAGCACCCCGGCCATGCTGACCGCGAACTGCGGCACATTGGGCAGCATGATGGCCACGCGCGCGCCCGGCTCCAGGCCCAGGCCTTGCAGCCAGGCGCCCAGCTGGGTCGAGAGCCGGTCCAGCTCCGCATAGCTCATCCAGCGATCCATGCAGACGGACAGGGGGCGATCGGCATGCCGGGTGAAGCTGTCCTCCAGCAGATGCACCAGCGAGCGGTACTGCTCGGGATGCACGTCGTGCGGCACATTGGGCGGGTAGTTCTTGAACCAGGGGGCAGCGGCGTCCATAGATGTACCTTGCAGAAGCAGCCCATGGCAGGCAGAGAAAGGGCGGCGGGTTGAACAAAGAAAGAGTCCGCGGTTTTGCCGCTGCCGAAGATTCTGGGGACGGCGCCGTTCAGGGTCTACCGGGGCTTGTCCTAGGCGCTGCAGCTCCGGCTTTGCTACGCTGTGCCTTGGAGGTATGGGCTGTGAACGCTTGGTTCTGGCGCTGTGTGGTGGCGGGCAGCCTGCTGTCCGCCGTGCTGTGGTGCAGCTACTGGTGGAGCCGTTGTGCGGTGATGGCGCTGGCCGGCGTGCTGCTGCTGGCCAGCGCTGCGGGTCTGCAGCTGGGCGTGCAGATGCTGCTGATGCGCAGGCTGCTGCGGCGCCGGGCCGTGGCGCTGCCGCCTCCTGCGGTGGCGTTTCGCGCCTGGCTGGGCGAGTGGCGCTGCGCGTTGCAGATCTTCGGCTGGCAGATTCCGTTTCGGGAGCATGCGCAGCCCGATGCGCTGAGCGCCGCAGTGCTGGGAGCGAGCCCGCAAGGCCGGGTCGGCATGGTGCTGGTGCACGGCTATTTCTGCAACCGCGGGGTCTGGAATCGCTGGCTGCGCGGGCTCAGGGCCAGAGGCATTCCCTGTGCGGCGATGACGCTGGAGCCGGCGCACGGCGGCACCATGGATGAGATGGTGGGCGATCTGGACCGCAGCGTGAAAGCCATGGTCCGGGCCACGGGGCGCGCGCCGCTGCTGGTCGCGCACAGCATGGGCGGGCTGGTGGTGCGGGCCTGGCTCAAGACCCTGTCGGCCCGGGAGCGCGCGCAGTGCGCGGCCCATGTGGTGACGATTGCCACGCCGCACCGCGGCGCCTGGCTGGGGCGTTTTGCGCAGCGCCTGCCCGCGCGCGATATGCGCGAGCACAGCGCCTGGCTGCAGCAGCTGGGCCTGCCGCCCGAGGATGTGGGCTTCAGCTGCTGGTGCAGCAGCAGCGACAACATCGTGTATCCGCCGGATCTGGCGGTGCTGTCGCGGGCTCGGGTGCACCAGGTGGACGATGCCGCCCATATACAGCTGCTGTGTGACGCGCGGGTCTGGCGGCATTGCCTGCAGCTGAACGCAGAGCTGCAGGGCGGGCCAAATCAGACGATGGGCCTGGCTGCGGGCGGCGGGTCCTGAATCAGATGGATATCGGTGGCCGAGACCAGGGCGATTTTTTCCTCGGCACAGCGCTGCAGCAGCGAGAACAGCAGGTCGCTGCGCGTGCCGTAGACATTGCGCGGACTGGCGACATGGCCGAAGCTGGTGATATTGATCACGCTGCCGTTGATGGAGTCCACATACATGGCGGGCGCCGGCGTCTCCAGCACGCTCTCATGGTCGTGATAAATGCCCAGCAGCAACTGCTTGAGCCTGACCACATCGGTGCTCAGGGGCACGGAGAAGGCAATCGAGATCCGGCCCAGCGCGCCATTCATGGTCAGGTTCTGCACGGACTTGGTGATCAGCTCGGAGTTGGGCACGATGAGCGTGGCCTTGTCGTCGGTCTGGATCTCGGTGGCGCGCACGCTGATGCGGCGTATATCCCCGACCTGGTCGCCGATGCGCACGCGGTCGCCGAGCTTGACGGGGCGCTCGGCCAGCAGGATCAGGCCCGAGACGAAGTTCTGCGTGATGGCCTGCAGGCCGAAGCCTATGCCCACGGACAGGGCGCTGGCCAGCAGGGCGATGCGCTCGAAACCTATGCCCAGCGCGCCCAGGGTCCACAGGCCCGAGAGCATCAGGCCCAGATAGCGGGCCACGGTGCTGATGGAATTGCGCGCGCCTATGTCGAGTTCGGTCTTGGGCAGATAGGTGTCCACCAGCCAGCGCTGGAAGGCGCCGAAAATGGTCAGGCCCAGGGCCAGCACAGCCAGGCCCTGGACTATCGTCATGGGCTTGATCACGGCGTCGCCGATGGACAGTCCCTTGGCCGCGGTGTCCCCCAGCATCAGCAGGCTGCTGGCGTTGCCGAACGGTGCGGCCAGCGCCGTCAGTCCCAGCAGCAGCAGGCACACGCGCAGCAGGGCCGACAGCAGCACGCCCACCTGCTCGACCCGCGCCGCACTCATGCCCGTGCCCAGCGCAATGCCGTTGCCGGGGCGGCTGTCGGGCGAGCATAGCCAGATGAAGAAGTCGTCGGCAAACTTCATGAGCAGCGAGGTGGCCAGCACCACCACGGTGATCCACACCATCTGCGTGGCCACGAAGACCGAGAAGTTCAGATAGCCGAGCAGGGCGGCGATCAGCGCGGCCAGCACCGTCAGATGCCCGCCCAGCCAGACGAACATCAGCCAGCGGCTGCGTTGCACCGGGTGGCCCGCCCCATCCTGGCCCTCGGCAAGCTGGCGCTGACGCTGGCGGTTGATGATGACCTGCACCGACATGATCAGCGCCACATAGGTCAGCGCGATCAAGCCGTCCAGAGCCATGGTGGTGACGGCGCTGGTGCGCGCCGCGATGTCCACGGCGTTGAGCATCATGGTGAACCAGGTCAGACCTGCGGCACCCGCGGCAAAGCGCGTGAGCACGGGCGCGGCAATATCGTCGATATTGATCAGCCGCCATGACGGGCGGCGTGGCACCAGCAGGCTGGCGCTGACGGAGAGGAAGAAGGCCGCGACAAAGGACGACTGGATCCAGGCCGTGGCCACGCTTTGCAGGCGCGGGGCGATCGCATCGATGTCGCGCAGGCTCTCAATGAACACCAGGCTGGCCAGCCCGGGCAGGGCCGTGCCCACCAGCAGCAGCCAGACGGCCAGGCCCGAGCGGCGCAGACGGCCGTTGGGCGCTTTTTCGGAGGCCGCAAAGCGCCGCCCGAGGCTGCGCAGCCAGATGCGCAGCGGGAACATCAGCAGCAGGGCCAGAATCAGGCCGGTCAGCGGCTTGCTCCAGCCATGCTCGGCGATGGCGGCGGTAAAGCTGGCCTGGCCCTGGCGCTGCAGGGCGGTGATGCGCTGCCAGTCCAGCGGCACCTGCTGGGCGAATTGCCGCCACAGAGCCGGGGACAGCGGTGAGGTGAGCTTGCGCGTGATCTGTTCGTTGAACTGCTGGGTACGGATTTTTTCGATGGAGTCCGTGGTCTGCGTCGCCTCCACCACCAGCAGCTTGCCGCGCTTGATGGCCGAGTCCAGATCGCTGCGCAGCTGGGCCAGCTCCTTGCGCTGGCGGGTGATCTCGGGGCCTTCCTCGGCATCGGCGGTGACGGGGCCCAGCTGGGCGATCCGCGCATCGACCTGCTTGAGCAGAGGCTCCAGCGCCGTGACGGCCGCGTCGGCGCTGCGCTTGGACTGCAGCGCTTTGTCGGACAGGGTCTGCAGGGTTTCGGAGGCGTCGGCGTCGTCCAGCGATTTGCGTACGCCGTCCAGCGCGTCCGAGGCCTGCTGGATCTGGTCTATGGAGCTGGCCTGGAGATCGCTGGCCGCGGGCGTCTCGCCGGCGATGGCCAGGCCTATGCAAAGTTGAAGCGCCAGAAACCAGCGCAGCAATCGGGTACAGCTGTGATGCATTGTGAGAAGTCGGTGTTGGCAGGTTGCCGCTGGGTCTCACTATAAAGCTGTCAGGATGTCAGTGCGCGGCCCTCCGCAGACCGTCGACGGTCAAGTGTGTCATGCTTGTTTGCTATGTAAAAAATAGCAATAGACCTCTTCTTGCCAGGGGCTGCGAGGGCTCAAGCTCGAACTCAGAGCAGTTGCTCTCCCGGCAGCAGCTCCTTGGCGCCTATGGTCGGCAACTGGCTCAGCTGTTCATAGAGCGGCGCAAAGTCGGTGTTGGCCAGATCCAGCAGCTGCTGCATGTTGTCGATGACGAAATAGGTCTGCTGATAGGTGTCGATCTTGTAGAGCGTGCGCATGGTGCGCGCCAGCTCCAGCGGAATGCGGTGCGGCTCGGGGCTGTGCACCGAGTATTCGAGCTCGCCCGCGGAGCTCAGGATGCCGGCGCCGTAGGCGCGCAGGCCGCCGCCGTGTTTTTCGCTTTCGCGGATCAGCCCGAACTCTATGGTGTACCAGTACAGGCGCGACAGCATCTCGCAGGCGCCGAGTTCGGCGGCCTTCAGCCCGCCCTGGCCGTAGGCCTGCATGAAGTCGGCGATCACCGGGTTGAACAGCAGCGGCACATGGCCGAACAGATCGTGGAAGACATCGGGCTCGACGATGTACTCGAACTCCTCGGGCTTGCGTATCCAGTCCGTGACCGGGAACTTGCGCTGGGCCAGCAGGGAGAAGAACGGCACTTCGGGAATCAGCCCCGGCACGCCCACGATCTCCCAGCCCGTGGCCTTGAACAGGCGCTGGTTGACCTCCTCGAAGCGCGGAATGCGCTGCCTCATGCCCAGCGAGGGCAGGGCCGAGATGAACTCCTGGCTGGCGCGGCCGGCCAGCAGCGCGCTCTGGCGTTCGTACAGGCGGTGGTAGGTGTCGTGGTCCTGCGCCGTGTAGGCGGCGTAGTTCTGGGCGCAGGTGTAGTCGGCATGGGCACGCGTGTAATCGCCGCGGGGAGGGCGATCGGACTGGCCGTAGACCACGGGGGCGGCGCCGGTGGCCGTGGCGATGTTCTGGAGTTTGTTCATGATGCACTCCCGCTAGCGGTAGGACGTGAGAGAGCCGGCGGCCGCTTGTGGCGGCACAGGCTGGAAGACAGGGGCGTGCCGGGGTTCAGCCCGGCAGGATGTGATTGGCCTTGATGAGCTGGCCGTAGAAGCTGTGCTCGGTCTGCACCAGGCGCGCAAAGTCCTGCAGGCGCAAATCCTCGCGGATCACGCCCATGGCGTCGAAATACTGCTGCACCTGCGGCTTCTGCAGGGTCTGCGCAAAAGCGCCGACCCAGCGCTTGGCCAGGGCGTCGGAAATGCCGGCCGTGGCAAACAGTCCGAACCAGGTCGCCAGATGCAGATCGCGCACGCTGTCGCTGAGGCTGGGCACGCCCGGCAGCAGCGGCAGCGGCGTGCGCGAGGTCACGCCTATGGCCTTGAGCCGCCCGGCCTGCACATGGGGCAGGGCCGAGGCCACGTTGTCGAACATCAGATCGGCCGAGCCTTCGAGCAGGGCCGACAGCGCCGGCCGCGCACCCGCAAACGGCAGGTGTAGCAAGGGTACGCGGGTCAGGGTCTGGAACAGCTTGCCCGCGATATGGCCGATGCTGCCGTTGCCCGCCGAGGCGTAACGCAGCGGCTGCCGGTGCTTGGCCATGAAGCGCAGCAAATCGTCGGGGCTGTAGATGCGCCACTGCAGGGCCAGTTCGCTGCGCATGACCAGCACATGGGGCATGCGTGCCACCAGCATCAGCGGCTGAAAGTCGCGCAGCGGATCGTAGGGCAGCTGCGGGTTCAGCCAGGGCAGTATGGCCTGGGTGGCGACCGTACCCATCAGCAGCAAGGGATCGCGCGAGCCCGTCCTGGCCACCATGGCGGCACCCGTGGCACCCCCTTCGCCCGGTACATTCAGCACCTGCAGGCGGCCGATGGAATTGGTCTCCTGCACCAGCTTGCGTGCAGAGCGGTCCAGCGGCCCGCCCGCGGAATAGGGCACGACCAGTTGCAGCTCGCCGCGAGTCCTGCTGGCTTCGGCCGCAGAATCCTCCGAAAGGCCTGCCGGGTAGGCGCCATTTGCCATCAAGGCAGTGGCTGCCGCGGCCGACGAGGCCAGGACCTGACGACGCGTGAGGCCGTGCTTGCCGCCGGGCAAAGCCCTGCCCGCGGCCCTGCCGAGCGGTACGGCAGAGTTTGGGGATGGGCGCGGCGCGTGAGCTTTCAAGATGATGGCCCGTATGACTTGGCGCGTTTGCGGCGGTGCAACATGCGCCGGAGTATAGGCACTGCAACCGGCTTCCAGAGCGTTGGTCGGGCGCCGCCTTGCGTGGCAGCCGCGTAGCCTCAAGGCCGGCGCGGTCCGGCGAATGTGTATCAATATGCAAGCACCAGTGCTTGCCGTTCGCGCCGCAAGCGCTGGGAGCGAGGCGATAGTGGCTGGTGCTGCGCATGGTGACCCCGCTGGCGGGCCCGGGTTCTCAGGCCTTGAGCACGCCGCGGCGCATCTGGTCGAGCTCCATGGTCTCGAACAGCGCCTTGAAGTTGCCCTCGCCAAAGCCGCTATTGCCCTTGCGCTGGATGAACTCGAAGAAGATGGGTCCCAGCTGGTTTTCGCTGAAGATCTGCAGCAGCAGCTCGCCGGGCTGGCCATCTACGAGGATGTTGCGTGCCAGCAGCTCGGGGATGGGTTCCTGGAGCTGGGGAATGCGCTTGGGCAGCAGCTCGTAATAGGTTTCGCTGGTGGTCAGCAGCTTGATGCCGTTCATCTGCAGCCCGTCCACGGTGTCGTAGAGGTTGGTCGAGCCCAGCGCGATGTGCTGAATGCCTTCGCCGTGGTACATGTCCAGGTATTCCTGGATCTGGCCGGCCTTGTCGTTGCCTTCCTCGTTGATGGGAATGCGGATCTTGCCGCAGGGGCTGGTCATGGCCTTGCTCTTGACGCCCGTGGCCTGGCCTTCGATATCGAAGTAGCGGATCTCGCGGAAGTTGAAAATGCGTTCGTAGAAGCCGGCCAGCTCGGCCATGCGGCCGCGATAGACGTTGTTGGTCAGGTGGTCGATATAGGTCAGGCCCAGGCCCTCGGGGTAGAGCTCGGCACCGGGCAGGGGCTCGAAGTCCACATCGAAGAAGCTGATATTGCCCAGGTCGCCGTCCTTCGCTCCGTTCTTGCCGCGCCATTTGTCGATGAAATAGATCAGCGAGTCGCCTATGCCCTTGATCGCGGGGATGTTGAGCTCGCCGGGCGCGGCATGCTGATCGTAACCCCAGGCACCCAGGGAGACGGCGCGCTCGTAGGCGTACTTGGCGTCGTCGACGCGGATGGCGATGGCGCAGACGCTGGGGCCATGCAGGCGCGCAAAGCGCTGGGCAAAGCTATCGGGCTCGGCGTTGATGATGAAATTGATCTCGCCCTGGCGGTACAGCGTCACATTCTTGCGGCGGTGCTTGGCGATGGCGGTGAAGCCCATGCGCTCGAACAGCTGGCCCATGGCCACGGGATCGGGGGCCGCGTATTCGACGAATTCAAAGCCGTCCGTTCCCATGGGGTTGTCCCAGGTCTGGAAGTGGCTGGCATTGCTTTGGGGCTGCGGGGCGGTCATAGAGGTCTCCATCCGGTAAAGACACGACACATGGATCTCAGGCGTCGATATTGGCTTCACTGTAGGTCAGGCCCCTGGCAGTGTTTTTGCAAAAAGACCGTGGCGTCAAACCCTGGTATGCATGAAAATTGCAAGAGAATTTGATTTCATGCAATTTTTATGGATATCAAGGGTTAACCCTGAAGGAAAATTGCTTCATTTTTATAATCTGCCGCCATGAGCCCTACGCACACCATCGACAAACTGGATAAGGCGATTTTGCGCCGATTGCAGGCCAACGGCCGGGAAACCTATGACGTGATCGGGGAGCAGGTAGGCCTCTCGCCGAGTGCCGTGCTGCGCCGGGTCAAGCGGCTCGAAGAAAGCGGGGTCATAGACCGCTATGTGGCCCTGGTTCAGCCCGAGACCGTGGGTCTGGGCCTGACCGCCTACCTCAATGTGCGCCTGGAAAAATACACCGAGACCAGCAAGCGCAACCCCATGGACGTGTTCCGTGCCAGCGTGCAGACCTGGCCCGAGGTGGTGGAGTGCGTGTCCCTGACCGGCGAGATGGACTATCTGCTGCGCGTGGTCGTGGCCGACATGCAGCACTACAGCCGTTTCATCATGGACACCTTGCTCAAGCACCCCAGCGTGCAGGACTGCAAGACCAGCTTTGTGATGGACCGGGTCAAGGTCACGACGGCCGTGCCTTTGTAGCGTTTGGGCTGGCGCATGGGCGTCATCTGTTTGGACCATGGTCTAGCCCAAAAAGTTGGCTAAGGTGTTGAATTAGCGCAAAATCCTTACAAGATTGTTGCAATGCAGCAAGGTGCTTGTGGTAATTCGGGTTTTTACCTATATTTCAGGCCATGAACCTCCCCAAAGACTGGTTGAAATCGCCCTGGCAGGCCGGCTCCGGCTGGCTGCGGGACATGGGCAAGTCCCATGGCGCCGAGCGTCGCTCGCCGTCCTTGGTGCCCATCCGTTCGCTGAGCCCGCGCCACCGCGAGCGCGTGATCAAGCATTTGCTCAAGCTCGACGCCCGGGATCGCTATCTGCGCTTCGGCTATGCGGCCAGCGACGAGCAGGTGAGCCGCTATGTCGAGCATCTGGACTTCGAGCGCGACGATATCTTCGGCATCTTCAACCGCCGCCTGGAACTGATCGCCATGGCGCATCTGGCTTTTGCGGGCCACCCTGAGCACGAAAAATGCGCGGAGTTCGGCGTCTCCGTGCTCAAGAGCGCGCGTGGCAAGGGTCTGGGCAAACGCCTGTTCGAGCGCGCCGTGCTGCATGCGCGCAGCAAGAATGTGAGCATGATGTTCATCCATGCGCTGTCGGAGAACACGGCCATGCTCAAGATCGCGCGCAATGCGGGGGCCACCGTCAAGCGCGATGGTTCGGAGTCCGAAGCCTATCTGGGACTGCCTCCGGCCGACTTCGAGACCCATGTGAGCGAGCTGGTGACCGAGCATCTCGGCGAGATGGACTACCAGCTCAAGAAGCAGGCCCATAATTTCTGGTCCTTCCTGGCCGGCGTGCAGGAAGTGCGCAAAGGCGTGCAGGAAGGCCGGCACCAGTCGGCCGAATAACCGCATGCGGCGACCATCGGCTGCCCGGCCGGGGCGATAGCGGCCCATGGCTTTTTGCTCGCCGCCAGCCGCTGGCCGAAACAATCCGTTATTCTTGGGGTCTTGTATGACTACCGCACGTCCTGCACTCCAAGACAGTGTCTGACCCCCATCCTGCGCGACTTCCCGAGAAGGAAGACAAGCGAAGCTTCCTGCAGAAGCTGGCTGAATTCATCCATCCGGCACCGGACTCTCCGGATGAGCTGATCGAAACCCTGGCCGAAGCCGAAGACAACCAGGTCATCGGCACCGAGTCCCGTGTCATGCTGGAGCGCGTGATCCGCATGGCCGACATGAGTGCGGGAGAGGTCATGGTGGCTGCGCCACGCATGGATCTCATCAATATCGACGCACCCTTCGATGAAATCCTGCACCAGGTCATCACCACGGCGCATTCGCGCTTTCCGGTGTATCAGGGCGAGCGCGAGAACATCATCGGCATCCTCATGGCCAAGGATTTGCTCAAGCTGCAGCGCTCGCCCAGCCTCAATATCCGCGCCCTGGTGCGTCCCGCGGTGTTTGTGCCCGAGAGCAAGGGCCTCAACGATCTGCTGCGCGAGTTCCGCGCCAACCGCAACCATCTGGCCATCGTCATCGACGAGTTCGGCCGCGTTGCGGGTCTGGTGACGATCGAAGACGTGCTCGAGGAAATCGTCGGCGAGATCGAGGACGAGTTCGACATCCCCGAGGACGAGGGCGACATCTTTGCCCTGGCCGATAGCAGCTACCGCGTGGCCGGCGACGCCAGCATCGAGCATGTGAGCGAGGAGTTCGCGACCGCCCTGCAGGGCAGCGACCCCGACGAGCACTTCGACACCATTGGCGGTTTGATCGCCCACGAAATCGGCCATGTGCCCAAGCGCGGCGAGCAGATCCATCTGGGCGGGCTGGAATTCACCGTGCTGCATACCAAGGGCGGCGCGGTGCGCTGGTTCAAGGTGGTGCGCGATCCTTCGCCCGACAGCCTCGTCCAAAACTGATATCCCGTATGCTTGCACTCACCCAACCCCTGCGGTTGGGTGTTTTGTTATAGCTTGCCGATTCTTATGACCATCACCACCGCCTCCTCTGTTCAGACCTCTGCCGCCGGACCCAGGCGCTGGGCCGGCTGGCTGCTGGTTCTGGTTGCGGGCGGTCTGCAGGCTTTTTCCCTGGCCTGGCCCTGGGCCCGCGGGCAGGGCAGCGGCTGGCTGAGCCTGGAGGGCGGCTACGGTCGTCCGCTGTGGTGGCTGCAGATTCTGTCGCTGGCCATGCTGGTCCAGGTGCTGCTGGCCGCACGCACCGCGGCCCAGGCGGCGGGCAAGGCCTGGGTGTTTGCCACGGCCTGGCTGACCGGCACCTTCTGGTGGCTGTTCATCTCCATGCATACCTATGGCGGGCTGGCGGCGCCGCTGGCCGTGGCCGCGGTGCTGGCGCTGGCCGCCTTTCTGGGCAGTTACTACGCCATGGCTTCATGGGTTTTCAAACGCTTGATCCAGAAGCCTTCTGCGCTGGCAGCTATGGTTTTTGCTGCGCTGTGGACGCTGGCCGAACTCGCGCGCGGCTGGCTGTGGACGGGCTTTCCCTGGGGGGCCGGCGGCTACGCCCATGTGGAAGGTCCTCTGACCGTGCTGCCGCGCTGGATAGGCGTGTACGGCACGGGTCTGGCCGCTGCCTGGATTGCGGCCTGGCTGGCCTTGCTGGTCTGGCGTCGGCAGGCAAGGCAGACCGTGCTGCATCTGAGGCCGGCTCTGGGCTGTGTCCTGGCCTTGGCGCTGCTCTGGGGCGGGCTGTGGTGGGCGCGCAGCGACAGCCTGAGCGCCGCTAGCCAGCAACCGGGCCTGAGCGTGGAGCTGCTGCAGGGCAATATTCCGCAGGACGAAAAATTCGAGCTGGGCTCGGGCGTGCCCGTGGCTCTGCGCTGGTATGCGCAGCGCTTGCATGACGCCAAGGCGCAGTTGGTGGTGGCGCCCGAGACCGCGGTGCCGCTGCTGCCCCAGCAACTGCCCGAAGGCTATCTGGACTTTGTGCGTGCGCCTTTTGTGGGCCAGGACGCCAAGCAGGCGGCTCTGATCGGCATTCCCCTGGGAAGCTGGGAGCAGGGCTTTACCAATACCGTGGAGGGTTGGCAACCGGGCCGGTCCAGCCCTTATCGCTATGACAAGCATCATCTGGTGCCGTTCGGCGAGTTCATTCCGCCGCTGTTCCGCTGGTTCACCGAACTCATGAATATTCCGCTCGGGGACTTCAACCGCGGCGCCCTGGGCCAGCCGTCCATGAACTGGGCTGGCGAGCGCCTGTCGCCCAATATCTGCTACGAAGACCTGTTCGGCGAGGAGCTGGCCGCGCATTTCGGCAATGCGGCCACCGCGCCCACGGTGCTGGTGAACCTGAGCAACATCGGCTGGTTCGGCGATTCCCCGGCGATCGACCAGCATCTGGCCATCAGTCGCATGCGTGCGCTGGAGTTCGAGCGCCCCATGCTGCGCGCTACCAATACCGGCGCCACGGTGGTGATAGATCACACGGCAGCCGTGGTCAAGGCTCTGGCGCCGTTCACGCGGGCTGTGTTGCAGGGACGGGTTCAGGGTCGCGAGGGATTGACGCCCTATGCGCGCTGGGTGCATGCGCTGGGTCTGGTGCCGCTGACGCTGCTGTGCCTGGCGATATGCCTGCTGGCCTGGTGGCGCGTGCGCCGGGTAGGGATCTGAGCCCTATGGCGTAGTTCCCGACCCGGAATAAGTCGTTCTGTCACAAGCGGCTGTGGCATTTGTGGCAGAGTTCATCCCTGATAACGGGTATTGTGTCCGCAGCATGACCGCCAGCCTTGATAATGCCCGGTTGTACCGGGCGCCTTGAGGGCGCCGACCCGATCCAAGATATAGAGTAACAGGTAGCACCCACAGGCTGCCGTGGAGCAATTGAGAGAATGGCCGAATCTTTTTCCTATGAACAACTGATCGCTTCCGGTGAGGGCAAGCTGTTTGGCGCCGAGAGCGGACGTCTGCCCCTGCCTCCCATGCTGATGTTCGACCGCATCACGCATATCGACAGCGACGGCGGTGCCCACGGCCTGGGCAAGATTGTTGCGGAACTGGACGTCAAGCCCGATCTGTGGTTCTTTGATTGCCACTTCCAGGGCGACCCCGTGATGCCCGGCTGCCTGGGCCTGGATGCCATGTGGCAGCTGATCGGCTTTTACCTGACCTGGCTGCGCCTGCCCGGCCGTGGCCGTGCCCTGGGCGCCGGTGAAGTCAAGTTCACGGGCGAAGTGGGTCCGGACGTCAAACTCGTGACATACGAAATTGATATCAAGCGGGTTATCAAGCGCAAGCTGAACATGGCCATCGGCGATGCACGTCTGCTGGCCGATGGCAAGGAAATCTACGTGGCCAATGACCTGCGCGTGGGTCTGTTCCTGCGTGAAGACGGCCAAGGTAAGGCAGCATGAGCAAGAAGCGGGTAGTGATCACCGGCGCGGGCATTGTCTCGTGCATCGGCAATGATCTGGCGACAGTGGAGACCTCGCTGCGCGAGGGCCGCTCGGGCATCAAGGCCATGCCTCAGTTCACCGAGCTGGGCATGCGCAGCCAGGTGGCCGGCATTCCCGAGATCGACATCGAGGCGCGCATCGACCGCAAGCAGCTGCGCTTCATGGGCGACGCTGCGGCCTACTCGCAGATTGCTCTCGAAGATGCGATCAAGCAGTCGGGCCTGACGCCCGAGCAGGTGAGCCATCCGCGCACCGGCCTGATCATGGGCTCGGGCGGCGGCTCGCCGGCCAACCAGATCGAGGCGGCCGACACGCTGCGCGAAAAAGGCATACGCCGCGTGGGACCGTATCAGGTCACGCGATGCATGAGCTCCACGGTCTCGGCCTGCCTGGCCACCAATTTCAAGGTCAAGGGCATCAACTATTCCATCACCTCGGCCTGCTCTACCTCGGCCCACTGCATAGGCGCGGCGGCCCAGCAGATCGCCTGGGGCATGCAGGATGTGATGTTTGCGGGCGGCGGCGAAGAGCTGTCCTGGGGCATGTCGCTGCTGTTCGACGGCATGGGCGCCATGTCCAGCAAGTACAACGACACGCCCGAGAAGGCTTCGCGCGCCTATGACGCCAACCGCGACGGCTTCGTGATCGCCGGCGGCGGCGGCGCCGTGGTGCTGGAGAGCCTGGAGCATGCGCTGGCGCGCGGCGCCAACATCCTGGCCGAAGTGGTGGGCTTTGGCGCCACCAGTGACGGCGAGGACATGGTTGCTCCGTCCGGCGACGGCGCCATCGCCTGCATGAAGCAGGCCATGGAAACCGTGGATGCCCCCATCGACTACATCAACACCCATGGCACCTCGACCCCCGTGGGCGATATGCAGGAAGTGCGCGCCATGAAGACGCTGTTCGGCGATCAGGTGCCGCCGTTCTCGTCGACCAAGTCGCTGACCGGCCACTCCCTGGGTGCCACCGGGGTGCAGGAGGCGATCTACTGCCTGATCATGCTGAACAAGGGCTTTATCGCCGGCTCCGTGAACGTGGAAACCCCCGATCCGCTGCTGGGCGATATGCCTCTGGTCACGCAGACGCGCGCTGCCGAGCTCAAGACCGTGCTGTCCAACAGCTTCGGCTTTGGCGGCACCAATGCCTCCCTGGTGCTCAAGCGCTGGGAAGGCCAGTAAGCTGCGGCTTCCCTGAAAGCAAGCCCGCTTGGCCTTCGAGGTAAGCGGGCTTTTTTCTGTCAACACCTGGCGTCACTTTCATGAAGCTTGCAATTCTGGACCGCGATGGCACCTTGAACCAGTGGGGTGCGCGGGGATTCATCGGTCATCCCGATGAATGGGTGGCCGTGCCGGGCGCTCTGGAGGCGGTCTCGCGCCTGAATCGCGCGGGCTGGCATGTGGTCATCGCCACCAACCAGCCGGGGCTGGGGCGCGGCTTGTTCGATGTGATCGAGCTCAATGCCGTGCATGCCAAGATGCATCGCGAGCTGGCCGCGGTGGGCGGACGCGTGGAAGCCGTGTTCTTCTGCCCGCATGCACCCGATGAGGAATGCCGCTGCCGCAAGCCGGGTCCGGCCCTGTTCGAGCAGATTGTCGAGCGCTACGGCGCCGAAGGCCGCGAAATCTGGGCCATTGGCAGCGGTGCCGAGCATCTGCAGGCGGGCCTGGCTCTGGGCGCGCATCTGGTCTTCGTGGAGTCGACGGCCCGTCCCGTGGCCTGCAGCGATGCCGATCTGCCCGCAGGCAGCGAGCGCTATGCGGACCTCGAGGCCGTGGTGAACATGCTGCTGCCGCTGGGGGAGGATGAGGTGCCGCAGCCGGTTGCGGAGCCGCCCCCCTCGCATTGACTTCAGGTTTCAAGTAAAAATACCCTCGAGTGCTTGAAGCGTCAGCGCAAGCTGCTATGTTTCTTGCGGAATCTCGTGCCAAATCAACGGGTGCATGCAGCCAAGCCTGCGCCCCCAGTCTTTCGATTGCCGTCATGTCTCTGATCCGTTCCGTCCTCCACATGCTGTGGATGGCTGTCACCGTCATTCCCTACACGATTGCGCTGCTGCTGGCCAAGTGGATCAGCGGTTCGTCGGCCAAGGCGTACAGCGTCGCCCGCGCCTGGCTCAAGCTGTCGGTGGACAGCGCTCGCGTATTCATGGGCATCCGGTACCGGGTGCAGGGCATGGAAAACCTGCCGACAGACCCCGGCCAGGGCGTGGTGCTGCTGGTCAAGCACCAGTCCACCTACGAGACCTTTCTGATGCCGGCCATCATGCCGCGCCCGCTGGCCTATGTGTTCAAGAAAGAGCTGCTGAAAGTGCCGTTCTTCGGCTGGTCCATCGGCGCGCTCGACATGATCCATATCGACCGTGCCCAGGGCTCGCGTGCCTTCCACAAGGTGGTGGAGCAGGGCAAGCGTCTGCTCAACCAAGGCATCTGGGTCATCATGTTTCCCGAAGGCACGCGCGTGAAGCGAGGCGAGAAGGGCGAATACAAGACCGGTGCCACGCGCCTGGCCATCATGGCCGGCGCTCCCGTGGTGCCGATCGCCGTGACCTCGGCCAAATGCTGGCCGCGCAAGGCTTTCATCAAAACACCCGGCATGGTGGATGTGTCCATTGGCAAACCCATTCCGACCACGGGCCGCAAGCATGACGAGTTGATGCTCGAGGTCGAAGCCTGGATCGAGGCCGAGATGCAGCGCCTGGACCCCGAGGCTTATCGCCAATAAGAGCCCGAGACCGGCCATGTCCACGGGCGATACCTTGAAGCAGGCTTGGCAATGGCTGGTCCCCCCGGTGGTGGAGGACGGGCTGGGACGGCTGATTTCGCGCCGGCGTTCGATAGAGGGGACACTGCCGCCTCCGGCCCCGGTCGCCCTGCTGCCTGTGCCGATGGCTGAAGAAATATCCATGGAAACCGCAGTTGCAGCGGTAGGTGCTGCTGATTCAATAGAGGCCCAAACCAGATCCGAGCAGCTATTGGTCCATCCGGATGCCAGCCACCGCACCGCGCTGCACGGCCGGGATGTGGCTTATCTGCTGCGCAGGTCCAAACGGCGCAGCATAGGATTTGCGGTCGGAGCTCAGGGACTGGAGGTGACGGCTCCGCAATGGCTGGCCATGGGCGAAATCGAGGCCGCGCTGCAGACCAAGGCCGACTGGATTGTGCGCAAGCTCCAGGACGCAGGACAGCGGCAGCAGCAGAGAAACGAGGCCCGCATTCACTGGCAGGATGGTGGCGTGCTGGACTATCTGGGCCGGCCCCTGGTTCTGCGCCTCAAGGGCGACGAGGCCCTGGTTTCGCGGACCCGGCAGACCCACCGAGAGCAGGCGGTGGACGGCTCCCAGAGCCTGCATCTGCCGCTGGTTTCCGCCGCTCCGGCCGCCCAGGTCAGAGCCGCGGTCCAGACCTGGATATTGCGCGAAGCGCGCACGCATTTCACGGCGCGCCTGCTGCACTATGCGCCGCTGCTGGGCGTGCGCTGGAATGCGCTAAGGCTGAGCAGTGCCAGCACGCGCTGGGGCAGTGCCAACAGCGATGGCATCATCCGCCTGAACTGGCGGCTGATGCAGCACGGCCCGCAGACCATTGACTATGTGGTGGTGCACGAGCTTGCGCATCTGCAGCATATGGACCACAGTGCGCAATTCTGGGCCCTGGTGGCCGAGGTGCTGCCGGATTGGAAGCGATTGCGCAAATCTCTGCGAGACAAGCCGTTGCCCGCCTGGGAATGAGCGGCGACGAATCGACAAGGATGGAATATGAACCACAAGACAATCACACAGCAAATCCAGCCTGCCGAGGGCTATGCGGGCAATGTGCTGCCGGAGCTGGCCTGGCAATGGCTGCAAAGCGGCGAGGCGGTACTGGTCGATGTGCGCACCGATGCCGAGCGTGAATGGGTGGGCAAGGTACCGGGCGCCGTGGCCGTGGCCTGGAAGCAGTGGCCCACCATGGCCGCCAATCCGGACTTCGATGCCCAGCTGCGCGCCGCCGTGCCTGCGGGCAAGAAAGTGGTTCTGCTGTGCCGTAGTGGCGTGCGCTCCGTTGCAGCCGCCCAACGGGCCACGGGTCTGGGCATCGAGGCCTACAACATCCTCGAAGGCTTTGAGGGGGACGTCGACGCCAACGGCCAGCGCGGGAACCTGGGCGGCTGGCGCAAGCGGGGACTGCCCTGGCATCAGTGATGCCCAGGCGTTGATGCATTCGCTTCAAGCCGGGCTGCGTCCCGGAGGTCGGTGAATGGAGCGAGCGCCGGTCGCTTGAGTGCAAATTTACGAGCGCTGGTGATGGCAATTGTGGCGCCGCCAGTCTCGAGCAATTCCCGCGGCTGCTGCAATGGATGTGACACAGCTCGGCCCGGATGCGACAAAAATCCTGATAATCCGCCGCATGACATTTTTGGCCATAGACATTGGCAACACCCGTTTGAAGTGGGCCATGTATGAAGATCATCGCCCCGGTGCGGCCTTGCTGGCCCATGGGGCGGAGTTTCTGGAGCATATAGAGCGTCTGGCGGAAGGGGCCTGGGCAGGCCTGCCGGCGCCGGACCGCATGCTGGGCTGTGTGGTGGCTGGAGAAATTGCCAGACGCCGGGTCCATGAGCAGATTGAGCTCATGCTGGGCTGGAATTTCGAGCCGCAATGGGTCGTCCCCTCCGTGGCGGAAGCGGGCGTGACCAATGGCTACGACCATCCTTCGAGACTGGGGGCGGATCGTTGGGTCGCCATGATTGGAGCCCGTCACCATATGCTCGAGCTGGGCGAGGCCAGGCCTTTAATCACGGTCATGGTGGGGACTGCCGTGACGGTGGACGCCATGGATGCCCAAGGGCAATTTCTCGGCGGCTTGATCATTCCGGGCCACGGCATCATGCTCAGGGCCCTGGAGGGCGGTACCGCAGGGCTGCATGTGCCCACGGGCGAGGTCAAGCGTTTTCCCAAGAACACCAGCGATGCACTGACCAGTGGTGGCACCTACGCCATTGCCGGCGCGGTCGAGCGCATGTACCAGCATCTGGCCGAGCACTGCGGCGAGGAGCCCATGTGCATCATGGCCGGTGGTGCGGGCTGGAAGATGTCGCCCAGCATGACGCGGCCGTTCCAGCTGATCAACAACCTGATTTTTGATGGCTTGCTGGTGATGGCGGAAAAGCGCTGGGGCTGAGGCGCATGCCCTCCATGGCATGGAGAGATAATTCTGCATTTATTTGGGGCGGACTCCATGATTTTTGTCACCGGCGGTGCAGGCTTTATCGGCGCCAACTTTGTTCTGGACTGGCTGGCGGCTGCTGATGAGCCGGTGGTCAATATCGACAAGTTGACCTATGCGGGGAATCTGGAGAATTTGGCCGGCGCACAGAGCGATCCTCGCCATATCTTTGTGCAGGCCGATATTGGCGATGGCGGGCAGATGGCGCAGTTGCTGGCGCAGCATAGGCCGCGTGCCGTGCTGAATTTTGCGGCGGAGTCCCATGTGGATCGCTCCATCCATGGCCCCGAAGACTTCATCCAGACCAATGTTCTCGGCACTTTCCGCCTGCTCGAAGCCGTGCGTGGCTATTGGCATACTCTGGAGGCTCGGGCGAAGGCGGATTTCCGTTTTCTGCACGTCTCCACCGACGAAGTCTATGGCACGCTCGCGCCCAGCGATCCGGCCTTTACCGAAGAGCACAACTACGAGCCCAACAGCCCGTACTCAGCCAGCAAGGCGGCCAGCGATCATCTGGTGCGTGCCTGGCACCATACCTATGGCCTGCCGGTGCTGACCACCAATTGCAGCAACAACTACGGGCCGCTGCATTTCCCCGAAAAACTCATTCCGCTGATGATCGTCAACGCCCTGGCCGGCAAACCGCTGCCCGTCTATGGCGACGGCCAGCAGGTGCGCGACTGGCTGTATGTACGCGACCATTGCAGCGCGATCCGCCGCGTGCTGGAGGCCGGCAAGACGGGCGAGACCTACAACGTGGGCGGCTGGAACGAAAAAGCCAATATCGACATCGTCAAGACCATATGCGCCTTGCTCGATGAGCTGCGTCCGCGCCAGGATGGCAAGTCCTATGCCGAGCAGATCAGCTATGTGAGCGATCGTCCCGGCCATGACCGCCGCTACGCCATCGATGCGCGCAAGCTAGAGCGTGAGCTGGGCTGGAAGCCTGCGGAAACCTTCGAGACCGGCATCCGCAAGACCGTGCAGTGGTATCTGGACAACCCGCAGTGGGTGGCCAACGTGCAGTCGGGTGCCTACCGAGAGTGGGTGCAAAAGCAGTATGCGCAGCCTGAGGGGCAGGTGGCTGCATGAAGATTCTTCTTCTGGGCAAGAACGGCCAGGTCGGCTGGGAGCTGCAGCGCAGCCTGGCGCCACTCGGCGAGGTGGTGGCGCTGGGGCGCAATAGCACGGAATTGTGTGGCGACTTTGCCAACCCCGAAGCGGTGGTGGATGCCATGCGCACCGTACGCCCCGATGTCATTGTCAATGCCGTGGCGCATACGGCCGTGGACAGGGCCGAGAACGAGCCCGGGCTGGCTCGTCAGATCAATGCCGTCGTGCCCGGCATGCTGGCCCAAGAGGCCGCGCAACTGAAGGCGCTGCTGGTGCACTACAGCACCGACTATGTCTTCGATGGCAGTGGCAACACTCCCTGGCGGGAAGGCGATGCCACAGGCCCTTTGTCCGTCTATGGCCGAACCAAGCTGGAAGGCGAGCGGCGCATACAGCAAGCGGGCGGCGCACACCTGATCCTGCGCACCAGCTGGGTCTATGCAGCGCGCGGCGGCAACTTCGCCAAGACCATGCTGCGCCTGGCTCAGGAGCGCGACAGTCTGTCCGTCATCGACGATCAGTGGGGCGCACCTACAGGCGCCGATCTGCTGGCCGACGTGACGGCCCATGCCGTCCGGCATCTGCGCTCGCGCCCCGAAGAAGGTGGGCTGTACCACTGCGTGGCCGGTGGCGAGACCACCTGGCATGCCTACGCGGGATATGTGATCGAGCAGGCCCGGAAGATACAGCCGGCATTGGCGATCAAGGCCAAGGAGATCCACGCCGTTCCCACCAGTGCCTTTCCTACACCGGCCAGGCGCCCGCAGAACTCGCGGCTGGATACGCAGAAGCTGCAGACCACCTTCGGCCTGCATCTGCCGCACTGGCAGCGGGGCGTGGCCCGCATGCTGCACGAAATCCTTTAAGCCTCAGACAAAACAAGCCATGACTCAGAAACGCAAAGGCATCATCCTGGCTGGCGGTTCCGGTACCCGCCTGCATCCGGCCACCCTGGCCATCAGCAAACAGCTGCTGCCCATCTACGACAAGCCCATGGTCTACTACCCGCTCAGCACCCTGATGCTGGCGGGCATACGCGACATTCTCGTCATCAGCACGCCCCAGGACACGCCGCGCTTCGAGCAACTGCTGGGTGACGGCAGCCAGTGGGGTCTGAATCTGCAGTATGCGGTGCAGCCCAGCCCGGACGGATTGGCCCAGGCTTTTCTGATCGGCGAACAGTTTCTCGACGGCGCCCCTAGCGCCCTGGTGCTGGGCGACAACATCTTCTACGGCCACGATTTTCAACTGTTGGTGCGCGAGGCTAGTGCCCGGCAGGCTGGTGCGACCGTGTTCGCCTACCACGTGCAGGACCCCGAGCGCTATGGCGTGGCGGAGTTCGATGCCCAAGGCAAGGTGCTGTCGCTGGAGGAAAAACCGGTCCGGCCCAAATCGAACTATGCCGTTACGGGCCTGTACTTCTATGACAACCAAGTTGTGGATCTGGCCAAGTCGCTCAAGCCTTCGCCGCGCGGCGAACTGGAAATTACGGATCTCAACCGCCTGTATCTGGAGCATGAGCAACTGAGCGTACAGCTCATGGGCCGCGGCTACGCCTGGCTGGACACGGGAACGCACGACAGTCTGTTGGAGGCCAGCCAGTTCATCGCCACGCTGGAGCAGCGCCAGGGGCTCAAAGTATCCTGCCCCGAAGAGATTGCGTATCGCAACCAATGGATCGATGCCGCTCAATTGGAGAGGCTGGCCCAGCCTTTGCTCAAGAACGGTTATGGCAAGTATCTGATGCAGTGCCTGAAGGGTGGCGTGCGATGAAGGTGACGCCTACGGCCATTGCGGATGTGCTTGTCATTGAGCCCAAGGTGTTCGGCGATGACCGCGGCTTCTTTCTGGAAAGCTTCAACCAGCAGGCTTTCAATGAAGCAACCGGTACCCGCAATGACTTCGTCCAGGACAACCACAGCCGCTCAAGCCGCGGCGTGCTGCGCGGCCTGCACTACCAGCTACCCCCGCATGCACAGGGCAAACTGGTGCGGGTGACCCACGGCGCGGTCTTCGATGTGGCCGTGGACATCCGCCAGGGTTCCACGACTTTCGGCAAGTGGGTGGGTGTCGAGCTGACGGCGGAGAATCACAAGCAGCTCTGGATTCCTCCGGGATTTGCCCATGGTTTTATGGTCCTCAGTGATACGGCGGATTTTCTCTACAAGACCACAGCCTATTACGCGCCACAGTCGGACCGCGGCATTCTGTGGAGCGATCCGCAGATAGACATCCAGTGGCCCGATCTGGGCATGGATTTCGTGCTTTCGGACAAGGATAGAAAACAGCCCTGGCTCAAGGACGCCGAGCTCTTCCCGTCGATCTGAGAAGACGCCTGGGTTTGACCAGGTTTCAGGCGCGCTGCGGCTGTGACAGAGCCAGAAATCCGTCGATGAGTGGAGCCGTGCGGCGTTCGCGCAGGCAATAGAGATACTCGGGCAGATTCGGCACCTCTCCTTCGATGGGCAGAATGACCAGTTCCGGATGGGCAGAGGCCTCATGCCGTGCAAAAACGCTGATGCCCATATCGCGGATCACGGCCTCGCGTATGGCTTCGCGGCTGGCAATCTCGAAAATACGCTGCGGCACTACGCTGGCAGCGGCCAGCATTTGTTCCGTGAGCTGGCGGGTCATAGAGCCGCGTTCGCGCAGGATCAAGGTGTTGTGTGCGATATCGCCGATCTGGACGGCGGACCGGGTTGCCAGCTTATGCCGGCGATGCATGACCAGGGCCAGAGGATCCTGCCCCAGCTCGATTCTGCTCAGGCGTGGATCGGTATCCAGATGCGAAGAGGTCGCGAGATCCACCTGGTATTCAAACAGCGCCTGGATCATCTGCCGTGAATTGCCGTTCACGATGCTGATATCGACCTTGGGAAACTGCTTGCCGTAGCGCTTGATGATATCCAGCACATAGAACGGCGCGGTGGCGCCGATGCGCAAATGTCCCTGGCCTATGTCGCCGGACTGGCGCAGCGAGGACTCGACCTGTGCCGTTTGCAGCAGCAGCTGCTCGATCTGCGGCAGCATGCGCAGGCCCGCGTCGGTGATGGCGAGACGCCCGCCTTGCCGCGCAAACAGCTCCACCTCGTAGAGCTCCTCCAGTGCCTTGATCTGCGCCGTGACCGTGGGTTGGCTCAGGCCCAGCTGCCTTGCCGCCTGGGTGATGCTGCCCAGACGCGCGGTCCAGAAAAATGATTTGAGTTGCGTGACAAACATGGGCGTCGTGGCTGCGTGGATAGGACTGCCTACGCCGATTGTCATTCGGACAGACAGGCCGGAAGGCATTTGAGTCGGCAAAGGACACAAATTTTCCAATGGCGTCCTCCGAAAATTTCAGATCTGTGACACAGCAGTTTCACATCGGATTTCTACAGTTCCGGCAACCCATTAGGCCTAGGCCTTTGTGACTGATTCACCTTCCCGTTGATTGGACTGTCTGCCATGCGCCACGCTGTTGTTTCCTGGACCCGCCGCCTCACCCTGACCGCCGCTGCGGCATCCGCCCTGCTGGGCCTGGCCTCCGCAGCACATGCTGCCAAGACCGAGTTGCTGGTCTATTCGGCCCTGGAAGCCGACCAGATCAAGGCCTACAAGACCGCCTTTGAGAAATCCCACCCCGAGATCGAACTCAAATTCGTGCGCGACAGCACCGGCATCATCACGGCCCGCTTGCTGGCCGAGAAGGCCAATCCCCAGGCCGATGTGATCTGGGGGGTGGCCGCCACCTCGCTGATGCTGCTGGAAAAGCAGGGCATGCTGCAGCCTTATGCACCCAAGAACCTGGCCAAGGTGCGCCCCAATATGCGCGACCCGCAGGCCACACCCGCCTGGGTGGGCATGGATCTGTGGTCCTCGGCCGTGTGTTTCAACACCGTGGAAGGCCAGAAGCGCAAGCTGAGCGAGCCCGCGAGCTGGGCCGATCTGACCCGACCCGAATACAAGGGAGCTATCACCATGCCCCATCCGGCCTCCAGCGGCACCGGCTATCTGATGGTCGCCGCCTGGCTGCAGATCATGGGCGAGGAAAAGGGCTGGGCTTATATGGACGCTCTGCACCAGAACGTCGGCGTCTACACCCACAGCGGCTCCAAGCCCTGCCGCCAGGCCGGTGCTGGCGAATTCCCTGTGGGCCTGAGCTTTGAGTACCGCGCCAGCAAGACCAAGAAGGAGGGCGCGCCCATCTCCATCATCTTCCCCAAGGAGGGCCTGGGCTGGGACGTGGAGGCCACGGCCATCATGAAGAGCAGCAAGAAGCAGGATGCAGCCAAGCTGCTGGCCGACTGGTCGGTGACGCCCGAGGCCAACAAGCTTTATGCGGCCAATTTTGCGGTGCTTGCCCTGCCGGAGGCCCAGGAAAAGCTGGAGTTCATTCCCGCCAATCTCGAGTCCTTGCTGGCCAAGAACGACTTCAACTGGGCCGCGGCCAACCGCGAGCGCATTCTGGCCGAGTGGAGCCGCCGTTACGAGGCCAAGGCGGAGAAGAAATAACTTCCCCTGAGGCGCTTTGCGCCTTCCCCCTCTCTGGCGCTGCGCGCCGAAGGGGGACAACAGCCTCGCTGCGGGGCGGCCCTTGCTCGCTGTCACTGGCGAAAGGGGTCTGCACAAGCAGCAGGGTGGCATTTCGAGCGATACAGATCGGAACTGCCTTCGGATTGTTTGCCCGTTGAAAGATGCACATGTTGCGCATAGACCAAATCGCCAAGCAGTACAAGGAAACGCCTGTGCTGCGCGGCATCGCCCTGTCCGTGGAGGCCGGGGAGTTCGTGAGCCTGCTGGGCCCTTCGGGCTGCGGCAAGACCACGCTGCTGCGCATTCTGTGCGGCATAGAGCAGGCAGATGAGGGGCGCATCCTGTTTCAGGGCGATGACATCACGCACTGGCCCGCCGCGCGGCGCGGCTTCGGCGTGGTGTTCCAGAGCTATGCGCTGTTTCCCAATCTGACGGCCGCGCAGAACGTGGCCTTCGGCCTCAAGGGCCAGCCTGCGGCCAAGATTCGGGAGCGGGTGCAGGAAATGCTGGCACTGGTGGGCCTTTCGGCCCAGGCCCTGCGCTATCCGGCCCAGCTTTCGGGTGGCCAGCAGCAGCGCATTGCGCTGGCGCGCGCCCTGGCGCCCCAGCCGCGCCTGCTGCTGCTGGACGAGCCGCTGTCGGCCCTGGATGCCCAGGTGCGTACCGAGCTGCGCAGCGAAATCCGCCGGCTGCAGCGCCAACTGGGCATCGCCTCCATCATGGTCACCCATGATCAGGAGGAGGCCCTGTCCATGGCCGACCGCGTGGTGCTCATGCACCAGGGTCGCATCGAGCAGCAGGGCTCGCCCGAGCAGCTCTATGCCAAACCGGTCAGCCACTTTGCCGCCGGCTTTGTGGGCCGCATGAATCTGCTGCCTGCCGTGGCCGGCAGCGGCGATGTGGTGCATGTGGGCGAGGCTCGGCTCGACTGCAGCACCCAGGGCTTTTCCGCCGGGCGCGCCCTGCTGGTGGGCGTGCGGCCCGAGAGCGTGGTGCTGCACCCGGCCCAGCCCACGGCGCTGGCCAATCTGTTCCGGGCCCGGGTGATCGAGACCTCCTTCCTGGGCCCCATGGTGCTGGTGCGCGTCTTCTGCACTGCGTTGCAATGCCAGATCGATGCGCAATGGCCGCTGCGCCATGATGCCAAGCTGCCCGACTGGCTGCAGGGCGAGGTGCTGCTGGAACTGCCGGCTGCCGCCTTGCAGGCGCTGGCCGCACCGGAAAGCCTGCGGAGGGCCGCATGAGCGCCGCAGTCATGACCGTCACGGCGCCAGAAAGCGTAGCGTCTGTGCGTGCCAGCCAGCCTTCGGGGCCGGCCAGGCCGCGCCATGGCGCCCTCAACTGGGAGCGCATCTGGCTGGGAGCTTTGGTGCTGGCCATGCTGGGTCTGCTGCTGGTGGCCATTGCCTTGCCGGTGGGCACCTTGCTGGGCCACAGCTTTCTGTCTGACGACGGCAGCTTCACGGGGTTGGCGCAGTATCGGACCTATGTGAGCACGCCGGGCGTGGGCCAGTCGCTGCTCAATAGCCTGTGGCTGTCTGCCGTCAGCAGCAGCATTTGCGTGGCCCTGGCCTATGTCTATGCCTACGGCCTCACGCGCAGCTGCATGCCGCTGGCGCGCTTGTTCCGCGCCGTGGCACTGGTGCCCTTGCTCGCGCCCTCGCTGCTCATGGCCATCAGCCTGATCTATCTGTTCGGGGCCCAGGGCCTGCTCAAAAACTGGCTGCTGGGCGCAACCGCCTATGGTCCGTTCGGCATCATCGTCGGCTCGGTGCTCTGGACCTTCCCGCATGCGCTGATGATTCTGTGCACCACGCTGGCCTCGGGCGATGCGCGGCTGTACGAGGCCGCCGCCACGCTGGGCGCGGGCCGCTGGCGCAGTTTCTGCCAGGTCACGCTGCCGGCCAGCCGCTACGGGTTGATGATTGCCTGGATCGTGGTCTTCGTGCTGGTGGTGACCGATTTCGGCGTGCCCAAGGTGATTGGCGGCAACACGCAAATGCTGGCTACCGACATCTACAAGCAGGTCATAGGCCAGCAAAACCTGTCCATGGGCGCCGTGGTGGCCATGCTGCTGCTGGTGCCCGCGGGCCTGGCTTTTGCGGCCGAGCGCCATCTGCGCGCCAGGCAGGCTGCCACCATGGCCGTGCGTGCCGTGCCGCTGACCCCCCAGCCCCATGCGCCGCTGGACCGGGCCTTGTTCGCATACTGCAGCCTGATTGCGCTGGCCATGCTGGCCGTGATGGGGACGGCGGTGCTGGCTTCGCTGGTCAGCTTCTGGCCCTACAACCTCGGCCTGAGCCTGAAGAACTACCGATTCGACATGATGGACGGCGGTGGCTGGGCCAGCTATGGCAATTCTCTGGCCATGGCCGGCGCCACGGCCGTGCTCGGTGCGCTGCTGAGCTTTGTCTCGGCCTATCTGGTGGCCAAGCCCACGGGCTGGGGGCGTACGCGCCAGTGGCTGCATGCGGTCGCTACCCTGCCCATGGCGGTGCCGGGGCTGGCGCTGGGCCTGGGCTATATCCTGTTCTTCAACGCCCAGGGCAACCCGCTGCACTTCATGTACGGCAGCCTGTCCATCCTGGTGCTGTGCTCGGTCGCGCACTTTTTCTCGGTGGCCCACATCACCCAGCTGACGGCCCTGCAGCAGCTCGATGCCGAGTACGAGCGCGTGGCCGACTCCATGGGCGTGCCGTTCTGGACGCTGCTGTGGCGCGTGCATCTGCCCGTGTGCCTGCCCGCCGTCATGCAGGTGGCCGGCTATTTCTTCGTGAATGCCATGACCACGGTCTCGGCCGTGGTGTTCCTGTACTCGCCCGAGACCACGCTGGCTTCGGTGGCCGTGCTGGCCATGGACGATGCGGGTGATATCGCTCCCGCGGCCGCCATGGCCACGCTGATCTTCGCCACGGCCGCTGCGGGCCGGCTGCTGATCGCGCTGCTCGATGCCTGGATGCAAAAGCGCACCCAGCACTGGCGCCAGCGCTGAACCAGGCAGGCCATGGGCCTGCCGCCCCGAACTCTCTCTTCTGTGACCTTCCTGCGCCCCACGGCCTTGGCCGTGCGAGCCGGGATCTGCTTTGTGTTTTTGATGCTATGAAAAATTACGATTTGATCGTGGTGGGGGCCGGTATTGTCGGCCTGGCCCATGCCTATACCGCGGCCAGCCAGGGCAAGTCCGTGCTGGTGATAGAGCGCGACGCCGCCTGCCTGGGCGCTTCCATCCGCAACTTCGGCTTTGTCACCGTCACCGGCCAGCGCGCCGGAGCGCACTGGCAGCGCGCCATGCGTTCGCGCGACGTCTGGGCGCGGATCGCGCCCCAGGCAGGCATCGAGGTCGTGCACCAGGGGCTGTGGCTGACGGCGCAGCGCCCCGCGGCGGCGGCCGTGGCCGAGGCCTTCATGCGCACCGAGATGGGCGATGGCTGCGAGCTGCTGACACCCGTGCAGGCTGCGACCCGCCATGCGGCGCTGCGTACCGAAGGCTTGCAGTCCGTGCTCTACAGCCCGCACGAGCTGCGTGTGGAATCTCGCACCGCCATTCCACTGCTGGCGCGCTGGCTGCAGCAGGCGCTGGGCGTGGACTTCGCGTTCAGCGAAGCCGTGCTCGAGGTGGCAACGCCGCGAGTGAGCACATCGCGTGCCGTCTATCACGCCGAGCGCGTGGTGGTCTGCAACAACGCCGAGCCGGGCGGGCTGTTCGCCGATGCATGGCGGAGCGACCGGGTACAGCTGTGCCAGCTGCAGATGCTGCGCGTGCGGCCGCAGCCAGGCTTTGTATTGCAGGGCTCGGTCATGGGCGATCTGAGCCTGGTGCGCTATGAGGGCTATAGCGCGCTGCCGGAGGCCGCCGCGCTGCGCGCCGAACTGGAGCGGGACGAGGCCGAGAGCCTGGCGCACGGCATCCACCTGATCGCCGTGCAGAGCGCCGACGGCTCGCTGGTCGTGGGCGACTCCCACCATTACGGCGCGGCCCCTCAGCCCTTTGCCAGCGACGAGGTCGACAGGCTGATGCTGCGCCATATGAACCAGGCCTTGCATCTGCAGGGCGCCCAGGTGGTCGAGCGCTGGGTAGGCATCTATCCCTCGTCGCCCGAAGTGCCCTGCATGGTCAAGGCGCCGAACGATGCCACGCGCGTGGTGGCCGTCACCAGCGGCTCGGGTGCCAGCACGGCCTTTGGCCTGGCTGAAGAAGTCTGGAGAAATTGGTAATCACCCCCTGAGCGGCTACGCCTAGGCGGCCCCACCGTTTCCCCCTCTCTCGCTACGCGGGAGGGGGGCGGCGCCATCGCAGCGGGGCGGCGCGGCCGGCTCAGGCCCTTGCCAGGTGCCTTTGGCAGGAGGGTGGGCGATCACTGCTGCACAAACAGCGGTGCAATCAGCATGATGAGCAGGATCACGGCCAGCACGGCAAAGGCGATCTTCACCCAGCTATAGGGCCGCTCGCCAGCGATCTGGCCCGTGTAGCCATTGGCCACGATCTGGTAGGTCTTGCTGCCATAGGTATAGCCGACCAGCCAGACCGGCACCAGGATGTGCTTGAAGGTGCGACCCGAGTACTGGCGCTGCACCTGCAGATTGCGCTGAGTGTCTCCCGGCACCTCGCGTGCGCACATATCGCGCAGCTGGCCGTCCATGTCCTCTTCGTTGATGTTGGCGGCCTTGGAGAGGTCCACCTGGTAGCGCTCCACCGTCCAGCCGCGCACGAATTCCGGCGTGTAGGGTTTGAGGTCGGTGGTGGTGGGGAAGGGCTCCACCTGGCGCAGCAGCTGTGGCTGCACGCCCACGGTGCCGGGCACCAGTTCGTCGTCGAAGAAATGCTGCAGGCTGCCCGAAGCCGGTTCCCAGCGCACATGCTGCACCTGCCGGGTCTGGGTGTTGCCGCTGCCGTCGCGATAGGTCTCTGTCGTGTAGTAGTAATAGCCGGCCTCGGCCCGCCACTGGGCCGCGGCGTGGGCGTCAAAGGTCCAGTAGGGCAGGTAGACGCCGTGCAGCGTATCGGTGAGCGCAGCGCTCTTGAGCCGGTTGGGGGCGAACCAGCGGCTGCCATACCACTGGCGGATACGGTCGCGTATCTGCCCATCGCTGATCTTGAACGGCAGAATGCTTTGCGGCGTGATGGCGTCGCTGCGCTCCTCGCAGGCCACGATGGCCGGCGAACCGCAGAAATCGCAGCGCTGGGCCACCTTGCTCTCCAGGAAGACGGAGATGGCCCGGCAGTTCTGGCACTGCACCTCGTAACGCTCCTCGGTGCCCCAGCCACGGCCATGGGCCGGGTTGCGCAAGGCCTCGGCCAGGTCCTGCTCCACCACGGCGCGGCCCAGCTCCTCGCGAGTTTCTTCGCTCCAGGGCACCACGGTGCCGCAGTACGGGCACTTGAGGGACTGCGCCTTGGCATCCCACTCCAGATTCGCTCCGCATTCGGGGCAGGGGTGCTTGCGCACCATGGAGGGAGGCGCTGCTTGCGCGGCTGCGGTATAGCTGGAGGAGGGGACAGTGTTATCGGTCACGACGGGATATTCTTTGACAGCACTGCACATGGCCTTCGGTATTGGTGCGGCCCAAGGGAGGGATGCCGAGCAAGGGCCTAAGCCGGCCGCACCGCCTCGCAGCGAGGGTGTCGTCCCCCTCCCGCGCTGCGAGAGAGGGGGGAGGCCGCGCAGCGGCTCAGGGGGGTGTCAGCCTTTTAGGAATTCGTCGAGCGCGCTTTGGGCGATGCGCCACTGGCTGCCGATCTGGCGCGCCTTGAGGTTTCCCGCCTGGATCTCGGCCAGCACATCGGCCTCGCCCACGCCCAGCACCTGGGCTGCCTGGGCGGGCGTCAATACTTGCATAGCAGCTGCCGCTGGTGCCGCTTGGCTTTGCGCGGCCTGAGCTGCTGCGGGCGAGAAGGGGTCTGCGGCTGCTGCTCCGCTTGCAGGAGCGCCTGCGCCACTCTGCATGCTCTTCATCATTTCCTGGGCCATGCCGAAGCCCATAGCCATGGTGGCGGGAATGGTGGCCGCGGCCGCACCTTCTCCGCCTTGGGCCATGGCCTGGCCCATCTGGTACTTGATGTAGTCGTTGAGATTGCCGATGGCGCCCATGCTGGAGCGCTTGTCTATGGCCTGCTCCACCTCGGGCGGCACGGAGACGTTCTCAAGAATGAAGCTGGTGATCTCCAGGCCGTATTTGTCGGTCATGGCCGGGTTGATCAGCTGCAGCAGCGCATCGCCTAGCTCGCTATAGCGCTGGGCCACGTCGAGCGCCGGTACCTGAGCCTTGGCCAGGGCTTCGGAAAAGACGCTGACGATGCGCGAGCGCATGGTATCGGCGAATTCGTCGAGGCGGAAGTGCTGGTCCGTGCCCGCCACTTCCTTGAGGAACTTGGCCGGCTCGACGATGCGGAAGTCGTAGGTGCCGAAGGAGCGCAGGCGTACCACGCCGAAGTCCTTGTCGCGCATCATGATGGGGTTGGAGGTGCCCCATTTGTTGCCCGTGAACAGGCGCGTGTTGATGAAATAGACGTCGCACTTGAACGGCGAGTTGAAGCCGTACTTCCAGCCCTGGAGGGTGGACAGGATGGGAATGTTCTGCGTGGTCAGCGAATGCTTGCCGGGGCCGAACAGATCGGCGTACTGGCCGGCCGAGACGAATTGCGCCTGTTGTGACTCGCGCACGATGAGCTGGGCGCCGTTCTTGATTTCCTTGTCGTCGTCGGGCCAGCGGTAGGACAGCGTGTCGCGCGAATCATCGGTCCACTCGATGATTTCAATCAGTTGCTTGGTGATGATCTTCATAAAGTCCATGCCGGGCTCCGAAAGTCGATGACAGGAAATCAAGCATTCTAGGAGTCCCGTCAGGTCGTCCAATGCTCTGCGGGTCCATGCAGGCCCGGAAATTGTTAAAAAGTAAGCGCATGGCGCTTTGCATATCTGGCCTTGGCAAGGCAAAGCCCGGAATGAAAAGCTGTTTGATAACAGAGCTGTCTGCTCCGTTTTCACATTTTGAAATCAATGTGCAAGCCGGTATTCGTGAGAATGCGCGCTGTGGGGCTGCGGAGACGGACGCTGTCGGTGCCGGAGGCACAGACTTAGAATCACCGCTTACGCGGTAAATACGCCCAGAACATCCAAATTTGAAAGATGCCGTCCGTGAAATCGGACGTGCGAACGTACTTTAGTCATGCTGACCTTCCAACAAATCATTCAGAAACTGCAGTCCTACTGGGCAGACCATGGTTGCGCGCTGCTCCAGCCCTATGACATGGAAGTGGGCGCCGGTACTTCGCACACCGCCACCTTTCTGCGCGCCATCGGCCCCGAGCCCTGGAAGGCCGCCTATGTCCAGCCCAGCCGCCGCCCCAAGGACGGCCGCTATGGCGAGAACCCCAACCGCCTGCAGCACTACTACCAGTTCCAGGTAGTGCTCAAGCCCGCGCCCGACAACATCCTCGAGCTGTACCTGGGCTCGCTCGAAGCCCTGGGCTTCGACCTCAAGAAGAACGACATCCGCTTCGTCGAAGACGACTGGGAAAACCCCACGCTGGGCGCCTGGGGCCTGGGCTGGGAAGTCTGGCTCAACGGCATGGAGGTGACCCAGTTCACCTACTTCCAGCAGGTGGCCGGCATCGACTGCAAGCCCGCGACCGGCGAGATCACCTACGGTCTGGAGCGCCTGGCCATGTATCTGCAGGGCAAGGAGTCTGTGTACGACCTGGTCTACACCGATGGTCTGTCCTATGGCGACGTGTTCCACCAGAACGAGGTGGAGCAGTCCACCTACAACTTCGAGCATTCGAACGTGGACTTCCTGTTCAGCGCCTTCAACGCCCACGAAGGCACGGCCAACCAGCTGATGGAAGCCCAGCTGGCGCTGCCCGCTTACGAGCAGGTGCTCAAGGCCGCCCACACTTTCAATCTGCTGGATGCGCGCGGCGCCATCTCGGTGACCGAGCGTGCCGCCTATATCGGCCGCATCCGCAATCTGGCCCGCGCCGTGGGCAAGAGCTATCTGGACAGCCGTGCGCGCCTGGGTTTCCCCATGGCGTCCAAGCAGCATGCCGACGAAGTGCTGGCCGAACTGGCCAAGGCTGCGGAGCAGGCCGCCAAGAAGGCGGCGTAACACCTCTGCCCCGCCACATCCAGTCCACTAATAAGCAATTTCAGCTGTAGCCCTTATGTATCAAGTGCTTGCAGCTATCAAAACATCATGAACGCATCGAATCTTCTGGTTGAACTGTTTGTCGAAGAGCTGCCGCCCAAGGCGCTGCAAAAGCTCGGCGATGCTTTTGCCACCGTGCTGTTTGAGCAACTCAAGGATCAGGGCCTGCTGGCTTCTTCCGAAGCCCGCGTGACGGCCTATGCCTCGCCGCGCCGTCTGGCCGCCCACATCACCGAAGTGCTGCCCCAGGCCGAGGACAAGGCCGTGTCGCAAAAGCTCATGCCCGTCTCCGTGGGCCTGGACGCCGATGGCCAGCCCACGCCCGCGCTGCTCAAGAAGCTGCAGGCCATAGGTGCCGATGCTTCCGCCGTGGCTCAGTTGAAGCGCCAGGGCGAAGGCAAGGCCGAGGCCCTGTTTTACGAATCCACTGCCAAGGGCGTGCTGCTGACCGATGGCGTGCAGAAGGCGCTGGACGAGGCTCTGGCCAAGCTGCCCATTCCCAAGGTCATGCGCTATCAGCTGCAGGACGGCTGGACCAGCGTCAACTTCGTGCGCCCGGCCCACGGTCTGGTGGTGCTGCACGGCACCCAGGTGCTGATCGGCGTCAAGGCCCTGGGCCTGACCGCCGGCCCTGCTACCCATGGCCACCGCTTTGAGGCTGCCGTGGATCCCGTGGTGATCCGCGATGCCGACAGCTATGCCGAGCAGCTGCGCGAAGAGGGCGCCGTGATCGCCAGCTTTGCCGAGCGCCGTGCCGATATCGCGCGTCAGCTGCAAGCGGCGGCCGAGCGCATTGGCGGCGGCGTGCGCCCCATCGACGACGACGCACTGCTGGACGAGGTGACGGCTCTGGTCGAGCGCCCCAATGTGCTGGTCTGCGAATTCGAGAAGGAATTTCTCAACGTGCCGCAGGAATGCCTGATTCTGACCATGAAGGCCAACCAGAAGTACTTCCCGCTGCTGGATGCGAGCGGCAAGCTCACCAACCAGTTCCTGATCGTCAGCAACATCCAGCCCCAGGATGCCTCGGCGGTGATCGGTGGCAACGAACGCGTGGTGCGCCCGCGTCTGGCCGATGCCAAGTTCTTCTTCGATCAGGACCGCAAGAAGACCCTGGCCAGCCGCGTGGAGCTGCTGGACAAGGTGGTCTATCACAACAAGCTGGGCACGCAGGGCGAGCGCATCGCCCGCGTGCGCACTATCGCCAAGACCATTGCCCAGCAACTGGGCAATCCCGAGCTGGGCCGCCAGGCCGATCAGGCCGCCATGCTGGCCAAGACCGACCTGGTGACTGACATGGTGGGCGAGTTCCCCGAGCTGCAAGGCATCATGGGCCGCTACTACGCCCTGAACGACCAGCTCGACGCGGCCGTGGCCGACGCCATCGAAGACCACTACAAGCCGCGCTTTGCGGGCGACGAACTGCCGCGCGGCGATGTGGGCGTGGTTGTGGCCCTGGCCGACAAGCTCGAGACCCTGGTCGGCATGTTCGGCATCGGTAACCTGCCCACGGGCGATCGCGATCCCTTCGCGCTGCGCCGTCATGCTCTGGGCGTGATCCGCATGCTGGTCGAGAAGGACCTGGAGCTGGACCTTGAAACCCTGCTGGTCAGCACGCTGCCGGCCTTCGGCGACAAGATCCAGGACGCCACGCCTCAACTGGTCGAATTCATCTACGACCGTCTGGCCAATATGTTCCGCGAACAGGGCTACAGCGCCCAGGAAGTCGAGGCCGTATTGGCCCTGCAACCCCAGCGCCTGTCCGACGTGCAAAAGCGCCTGGAGGCCGTGCGCGCCTTTGCGGCATTGCCCGAAGCCCCGGCCCTGGCCGCCGCTAACAAGCGCGTTGGCAATATCCTGAAAAAAGCCGAAGTTGCGGTGCAGCCTCAAGTCAATGCTGCGCTATTGGCGGAGCGGGCGGAAAAGGACTTGTACGCGGCCCTGCAGAGCGTGGCCCCCAAGGCTCAGCAACAGTTTGCTGCAGGTGATTACACAGCCAGCCTGCAAACCCTGGCTGCTCTGCGAGCGTCCGTGGACGCCTTCTTTGAGCATGTCATGGTGAATGCCGAGGACGAAGCACTGAAAGTCAACCGCCTGAGTCTGTTGGCCGAGCTGCATGCGGCGATGAATCGCGTGGCGGATTTGGCGAAATTGGCCGTGTGATTTGCAATTTATTGGCCATGGTCAGGGTTGTGCGCGATGCCATGGCCATTGCGCAAGCGATTTTTAAGGAAAACTGATTCCATGAATTTTTCAGATGCCACCATTGCCATTATTGGCCTTGGTTATGTCGGCCTGCCATTGGCGGTGGAGTTTGGGAAGCATCGTCCGGTGCTTGGCTTTGATATCAACCGGGCTCGCGTGGCAGAACTGCAAGGCGGCAAAGACCACACCTTGGAATGTACATCCGATCAGCTAAAAGCTGCAGCGCAATTACGCTACAGCTGCGAGGTGGACGATCTAAAGAAATGCCACATCTTTATTGTGACTGTCCCAACTCCGGTGGGAGAAGCTAACCGGCCAGATCTCACGCCCCTGATCAAGGCCAGCCAGACGGTGGGTGCTGCGCTGAAAAAAGGCGATGTGGTGATTTACGAATCCACCGTGTATCCCGGCGCCACCGAAGAAGTCTGTGTGCCCGAACTGGAGCGCATCAGCGGCCTGAAGTTTAACCAGGACTTTTTCTGTGGCTATAGTCCCGAACGTATCAATCCCGGTGACAAGGTCAACACGCTGACCACCATCAAAAAAATCACCAGCGGCAGCACTCCTGCGGTGGCGGATGCTGTGGATGGGTTGTATCGCGAAATCATCACAGCAGGCACCCATAAGGCCAGCAGCATCAAGGTCGCAGAGGCGGCCAAGGTGATTGAAAACACCCAGCGTGATTTGAATATTGCGCTGGTCAATGAGCTGTCCGTTATTTTTGCCCGCTTGGGCATTGATACCTTGGATGTCTTGGAGGCCGCAGGCAGCAAATGGAATTTCCTGCCGTTCCGTCCCGGCATGGTAGGTGGGCACTGCATTGGCGTGGATCCATATTATCTGACGCACAAGGCCGAGCAAGTGGGCTACCACCCCCAGGTCATTCTGGCTGGGCGTCGTATCAACGACAACATGGCGCGCTACGTAGCTCGCACTACCATTCAGCGCATGCTGAAAAACGGCATGGATGTGCCGCGCTGCCGCATTGGTGTGCTGGGCATCACCTTCAAGGAAAACTGCCCGGACATTCGCAACAGCAAGGTTGCTGACATGGTACGTGAGTTCGAAACCTGGGGCGCCCAGGTTGTGGTGGCTGACGCCTGGGCCGATGCGGCTGAAGTGCAGCATGAATACGGCATCCCCTTGGGGCAGATTAGCCCCGAGCAGCCCGTTGATGCTCTGGTGGTGGCCGTGGGGCACAACGAATACCGCGCCCTCACGCCCGCCCAGCTCAAAGCCCTGACGCGCAGCCCGCAGCCTGTGCTTGCCGATGTGAAAAGCCTGTATGACCGCCATGCGATGGCCGAGGCCGGCTTTAGCGTGTTCCGTCTGTAAACCTCACATAACACCATGAAAAACTTTGCCCTCATTGGCGCTGCTGGCTATATCGCACCGCGCCACCTCAAAGCTATCAAAGACACAGGCAACAATCTGCTGGTGGCCATGGATGTGAACGACTCCGTCGGCATCATGGACAGCCACTTCCCTGAAGCCGAGTTTTTTACCGAATTTGAAGCCTTCTCCGCCTATGTGGAAGACTTGAAGCTCCAAGGTCGAAAGCTGGACTACATTGCCGTCTGCTCGCCCAACTACCTGCACCTGCCGCATATGAAGTTTGCGCTGCAAAACGGCATCGACGTCATTTGCGAAAAACCCCTGGTGTTGCGCACCGCTGACCTGGACACTCTCCTGCGCTACGAGGCCACCTACGGCGCCAAGGTCAACTCCATCCTTCAGCTGCGCCTGCACCCCTCCATCCTGGCGCTGCGTGAAAAGGTGCAAAACGCTCCCGCTGGCAAGGTGTTTGATGTGGATCTGACCTACCTCACCTCGCGCGGCAAGTGGTACCTCAAATCCTGGAAAGGCTTTGACGAAAAATCTGGCGGTGTAGCCACCAATATCGGCGTGCACTTCTACGACATGCTGCACTTCATCTTTGGCAGCATCGTCAAAAACGAAGTCCATTACCGCGACGAAAAAACTGCTGCTGGCTATCTGGAATACGAACGCGCCCGTGTGCGCTGGTTCCTCTCGATTGATGCCGACCACCTGCCGGCCAATGCCGTCAAGGGGGAAAAACTCACTTACCGCAGCATCACCATTGAAGGCGAAGAACTAGAGTTCTCTGGCGGTTTTACCGATCTGCACACTCAAAGCTACCAGCGTGTGCTCGAAGGCAAGGGCTACGGCACCGAAGACAACCGCGCCGCCATTGCCACGGTGGAAGTCATTCGCACTGCACCCATTACCACCAGCCCTGACAACCCCCATCCACTGCTGGTCAAGGTGCGGGTATGAGTTATTTCAAGCACGACAGCGCCATCGTCGATGAAGGTGCCCAGATTGGAGAAGGCTCGCGCATCTGGCACTTTGTGCACGTCTGCGGCGGCGCCCGCATTGGCAAAGGTGTCTCGCTCGGTCAGAACGTGTTCGTGGGCAATCAGGTGGTCATCGGCGACCGGTGCAAGATCCAGAACAACGTCAGCGTGTACGACAACGTTACGCTGGAAGAGGGCGTTTTCTGTGGCCCCAGCATGGTGTTCACCAACGTGTACAACCCTCGTTCGCTCATTGAGCGCAAGAACGAATACCGGGACACTTTGGTCAAAAAAGGTGCAACCCTGGGCGCGAACTGCACCATTGTTTGTGGGAGCACTATTGGCGAATACGCGTTCGTCGGCGCAGGAGCAGTGGTCAACAAGGACGTACCAGCCTACGCCTTGATGGTCGGCGTTCCCGCACGCCAGATTGGCTGGATGAGCGAATTTGGTGAACAACTGGACCTGCCGTTGCAGGGGCAGGCCGAAGCTGTTTGCCAGCACACCGGTGCTCGCTATGTGCTTGATGGCACTGCTATTTCAAAATTGCCTGCTTAAGCCACCATGGACTTCATTGATCTCAAAACCCAATATCAAAGCCTGAAAGCGGACATCGACGCTGGCATCCAGCGTGTGCTGGATCACGGGCAGTACATTCTCGGCCCCGAAGTGGCCGAGTTGGAAGAAAAACTGGCAGCCTACACCGGTGCCAAATACTGCATCAGCTGCGCCAATGGTACTGACGCGTTGCAGATTGCCCAGATGGCTTTGAATATTGGCCCTGGCGACGAAGTCATCACTCCCGGCTTCACCTACATTGCGACTGCTGAAACCGTGGCTCTGTTGGGCGCCAAGCCGGTATACGTTGATGTGAACCCGCGCACCTATAACTTGGATCCCGCGCTGCTGGAAGCGGCCATTACTCCGAAGACCAAAGCCATTATTCCGGTGAGTCTGTATGGGCAGTGTGCGGACTATGACGCTATTAATGCCATTGCGGCTAGGTACGGAATTCCAGTGATCGAAGATGCCGCGCAAAGCTTTGGCGGTACCTACAAGGGGCGTAAGAGCTGTAACTTGACTACTATTGCCTGTACTAGCTTCTTTCCAAGCAAGCCCTTGGGTTGCTACGGTGATGGTGGTGCCATTTTTACCAACGATGACGAACTGGCCAAGGTTCTCCGTCAGATTGCTCGCCATGGGCAAGATCGTCGTTACCACCATGTTCGTGTGGGCGTCAATAGTCGGCTGGATACGATTCAAGCTGCTATTTTGCTGCCTAAGCTTGTTGTTTTGGAGCAGGAAATTGCACAAAGGCAATTGGTCGCGGGGCGATATGCGGCAATGCTGAATGGCGTTTCGGATGCTTTCGTCCCTTTTATTGATCCGGATAATCAAAGTGCATGGGCGCAATACACTGTTCGGGTTTCTGATCGAAATATGGTTCAAGAGCAGATGAAAGCGAAGGGGGTTCCTACGGCAGTTCACTACCCCATTCCATTGAATCAGCAACCTGCAGTTGCCAGTACAAATGTTAATTTGCCTGTAGGTGATGCAGTGGCTCGGGAGGTCCTCAGTTTGCCGATGAGTGCATATATATCAGCAGCTGATCAAGAACTGGTGGTTGACGCATTGTTGAGCGCGCGAGAGTGAATTGAGTGCTTAAGAGTAGTCACATACTTTCCACCACGGGAGCAACCGTGGTTGGTGGTGCGCTCCAATTAGGTTTGACGATTCTTGCTGCGCGCCTGCTTGGGCCGGAACAGAATGGGCACTATGCGCAGTTTGTGCTGGTGTTCAATTTGGTCTTCATCGGTTTGAACTTTGGTCTGGGACCTGCCAGCACATACTTTGTAGCGTCAGGGAGATTGACGGAGGCGGCGGCACGTCGCATCAGTGTGCGGGTGATTTCTCTGATAACTGCTTTATTGGGGCTGGTCACGCTTCTGATTTGGAAGGCTTCCATGATTCGCGTTGTCGAATCGGCATTTAAGATCCCTGTCCCGCTTTTTCTTTGGGGGTTGGCTGGGGGGGTGCTGCTTCTCACGTTCAATCAGATGCTTGCGATCATGATGGGCGGGCATCGGTATGACACGGTGAACTTGCTTAATATTTCAAAGGCAGGTGTGCCGCTGCTGTTTATTGCTTTGCTCTCTTTGCTGGTTGCGCCAGATTCATTGAATTTATCGATCGCCCACACTGCGGCTATGGCGGTTGTATTGATGCTGTCTATTATGGCTTTGACAGGGGCCTCGGAAAAAAATCGTTCAGCGGAGCTGATGAGCGAGAAATCTGTTGGCTCTGTCTTGCATGCAATGCTTGGCTATGGTGCGCTTGTCTATGCGTCGAATCTTCTGCACTACCTTGCGATGCGAGGTTTGCTTTTGCTGCTTTCTTATTACAGCATTCCGGAGTCGGTTGGATTTTTAAATCTTGCGTTGTTGCTGTTGGAAGTGACCTTGTTGCTTCCAAGCGCTATTGGGCAATTGGTTTTTCCTCAGTCAAGTACGACGGGGTTTGATCGACGCGTGATCGAGATCGTTCTTCGAATCAATATGTTGATCGGTTTATTTTTGGCTGTTGGAGTAGTTCTTCTTTCTATTCCAGTGATTCGTGTATTGATGGGTGAGGCATATGTGTCGGTTGGATCGGCGATGATGCATTTGGCCCCATCAGTTATCTTGTTGGCCATTCCACGGATATTGAGCCAAGTCCTTTCGGGGCAAGGGTATCCTCGGTATCCACTGATTGCAGCTGCGCTGTCGTTAGTAGTCGGTGCGATCCTGGCTGTTTTATTAATCCCTCGCTGGGGTGTTTTGGGGGCTGTCTGGGCTATCAATGCTGTATCGGCTATCACGGCAACTGTTACATTGGTCGGCTATAGTCGGGTCCATAAGGTGGCAATGTGCGAATTGCTCAAACCTAGGTTTCAGGACTGGGCAGGTGTGCAGCGTATGTTGGCAAAGATATCGAGGAGCTGAATCACATGGACTCGCAATCTTGGACGGTATTAGCCGTTATGTTCTATGTGGCCATACTTTTACTGCTGGCGTTGTATGTATTTTTCGTGCGCCGGGCTAGTCCATTTGAGCCGGTAGGGTTGTTCCTCTTCTTTGTTTCTCTATTTGCACTGCCATTGCCAGTGCGCTATTGTTTCACGACGGAAATCGAGGGAAATGTTTCAACCAGCCTGCCACAGTTTGCGTCTTATATCGGCATTTCACTGGTTATGACGGCCATTTCTCTGGTGGTTTTTGTGTTGTTCTATTATTCGCGCTGGGCGCGCCGCCTTGGCGACCGCATTCCGCAGTTGCCTGACCATGGCGCGAAGGGAACCGGCGTGAGCATCTTGATGCTGGTGCTGATATCAGTGGTCCTGATTTATTTTTTGGCGGAATCGGTTGGGGGTTTTCTGGAATTTTTGCTGCTTGGGTATAAGTCGTCGGAGGAGACCTTCGGTCGGGGCTATCTGGCAGTCGGTTTCCCGTGGCTGGTTGTGGCGATGCTGGCTTTGTTTGATCGTTATGCAACCAGAAAGAAATGGCGCGATGCCATTTTTGGCTTGCTACTGCTGGCAGGGAATTTTGGTATTTTTGCGCTGACGGGTAATCGGGCCATGATCATGTACATGGCGATTTCCCTGACGATTTTCATTCACTTGCGCATCCGGCGTCTTACACCTGCAATTTTTCTGCCGCTCGCGCTGGCTGGTTTCATTGGACTTAATGTCATGGGTACGTTGCGCGGATCGGACTATGGAAGCATAGAGGAGTTTGTAGAGCGAATGTTTGCTTCGTCGGAGGCTGGTGCGACCGATTCACACAATTTTTTCTACACCTTGACGATTGGTGAGTTCGTCGTTCCATTTGAAACACTGCCGCAAATGATACGATCCATTGGTGTGGACCAATGGCCTTGGCTGGGCCTGTCCTATTTGCGAGCTCCGGTGTATATGATTCCCAGTTTTATTTTTCCGGATCGGCCGCTTCCACTCGCGAATTGGTATATGGAAAATTTTTATGGGGGTGGCTATGGCTTAAACGAAGGACGTCAATTCTTCTTTCTCGCTGAAGGCTATCTAAACTGGGGAGCTGCCGGGGTTTTCCTAGTCGCTGCAATTTGGGGGATAGGCTGGGGAGCGCTCCATCGTTGGATGACACGTGGTCGCGACAGGTTTGGCACCGTGCTGATTTATTCGTTGCTCACCGCCTTCATGTTCCGCTGTATCGCAGGGGATGTTGTCACCCTTCTGGTCGGTACGACCCAGCAAAGTCTGGCGGCGGTGTTCATCATCATAGCGATAGCCTATCTGTGTGCTGGGCGTCGTCGTACAGGCAAAGCAGTGCCTCGGTCAGGAGTGCCCAAATGATCCACTCTGATCTTCTGGGTAGCGTGTTTGTGACCGGCGGCACTGGGTTCCTCGGCGGCTACACGCTGGATGCATTACGGGCGACGTCGACTATTGGCCGAGTCGTCATTGCCTCTCGGCAGAGCGAGAGCGCAAGAGATGTAGGCTCGCCAGAGATTTTTCCCTTGGACTTGGGCAGAGGTGAGGTGCTGCTGCCGCAGGGTATCAATACGGTTATCCACATTGCAGGAGAAAAGCGCGACTTGACGAAGATGAGCGAGGTGAATCACCTCGGCACGCGTCGCTTGGCTGAGGCTGCCGTTCGTGCACGGGTGCGTCGTTTTGTCTATGTCAGCAGTGTGGGGGTGTATGGAGCTGTACCGCACTCAGGTCGGATCAATGAAGCTTCTCCTCATACGCCGAGAAATCTTTATGAATCCAGCAAGGACGCCGGTGAGAGGTGTGTGCGAGAAGTGTGTGAGAGCGCTGGGATGGAGTGGGTGATTGTGCAGCCAAGCAATGTGATTGGCATTGTGCAGGGGCGCTCCTATCCTTTGCTTGGCCTGATGAAGATGATTCAGCGTGGTCACTTCGCTTGGTTTGGCCAGACCGAGCCCTGGGCGAACTATGTGGGGGTCCAAGACGTGGCTGCCGCGATCGTGGCAGCGGCTACGGCATGTCCTAACCGAAGCTATGTCGTGAACACGCCTGCTCGGATGTCGGACGTGGTGGCCTGGATCTCGGAAGAGCTTGGTGTGGCGGCTCCGGCGCGGCAACTGCCGCCATGGCTGGGGCAAGGCTTGGCCGAGGCCGGCTCCTGGCTTCAACGGATTTTGGGCCGGCACATGCCATTCCAGCGCGAACGATTTACGGAACTGACAAACACCACGATTTACGATCCGACTGCGTTGCGGATAGCGGCCGATTTCAGGTACCCCGTTGGCATCGAGGCGGAGATCAGGCAGATGGTGCGTACTTACCGCGAAGAGGGATTGTTGTGAAACGAATTTTGTATGTGTCGGATGCGCTGAGCATCCACACTCGCCGTTGGGCAGAGCACTATCGCGACCAAGGGGTGGACGTGCACATTGCGAGCTTCCGGAAGGCAAGCATTCCAGGCGTCAGCATTCATCAATTGCCGACAGGCGGGTTAGGGAAGCTGGGTTATTTGCTTGCTATCCCGTTTCTACGCAGGCTGGCAAGTCAGCTGCGTCCGGATGTGATACATGCGCAGTACGTCACGAGCTATGGATTTTTGGCGGCCATGGCAGGATTGAGGCCGCTTGTGTTGACTGCTTGGGGAACCGATGTGCTGATTAGCCCCAAAGAGTCCAAGCTGATGTGCTGGTTGGCGCGTTACGCTGTGAGACATGCCGATGCGGTCACGACTGTGGCTCAGCATATGAATCCCGCTGTGGCAAGACTTGGGGTGCCTTTGGAAGAGGTGTCGGCGGTGCCGTTCGGCGTCGATTCCCAGCGTTTTGTTCCGCTCCCTGATAGACCGCAGCGTGAGGTTCTGCGCCTGATTTCGACGCGAAACTTCGCACCGATTTACAGCGTTGATACCGTGATTGCAGCGGTTGCAACATGTGCGCGGCGAGGTCTGCGGCTGTCGGTGCATCTGGTTGGTGCCGGTGAGCTGCGCGAGGCGCTGGAGAGACAGGTGGTTGAGGCAGGGTTGTCTGACTGTGTAGAGTTTCATGGGCACGTAGACCATGCGCGTCTGGCGGCATTGCTTGCCGATGCCGATATTTTCGTGAGCTCAGCACTTTCGGATGGCAACAATGTGTCGCTCAATGAGGCTATGGCATGTGCGTGTTTCCCTATTGCCACCAATATTCCTGCAAATGCCCAGTGGATTGAGGATGGCAAGAACGGTCTGCTTTACCCATCGGGTGATGCGGACGCCTTGGCAGATTGCATTGTGCGTGCGGCAGAGGATAAGGATCAGCGAGAGCATGCTGGCCGTTTGAATCGGCAAATCGTGGAGCAGCGGGCCGACTGGCGGGTATGCGTGGATCGCATGAATATTACCTACGCGCAAGCCATTACAAACGCGAGGGCTGGCGTATGAGCACAAGGCTATTCATCTTTGGTACCGGCTCGCATGCCCGCAAGGTGTTTCACTATGCGCGTGATCTGGGTTGGGAGGTCGCAGCATTCGTTGACGAGGCCAATGATGCTCATGCACCGATCGCCGACATCGGTGTCATTTGTGCCTCTGAGCTTTCCGATCCAAAGGACGGTGAAGCGATGTTCGTGGCAATTGGAAAGCCCGAAGTGCGCTCGCGTCTGATGGACGAGCTTGCCGCGGCTGGCTGGCGGCTGCCGAATATCGTGCATCGCACTGCATGGCTAGCGCCAGACGCGGTACTTGGGGATGGCGTACTGGTGGCGGCTGGTGCAGTGGTCGAAACGGCCGCGGTGGTCGGGCGTGGTGCGATCATCGACATCGGTGCTCAGGTGGACCACGACGCTCGCGTTGGTGCATTCGCCCACCTGCGCGCTGGTCAAGTCTGCGGTCCGCGCGAAGTCTGGCCTTCTCCGATTCAAGGCGAAGATGGCCAGGCCCTCACACCAGCCGGCCTCAATGAAAGAAAACAGGAGTGATTGATTCATGATGAATCTATTTTATTTCGATGATTTACGGAGTAGATCTTTTTGTGATAATTAATCCTATTAAAAATATTTTGGTGCTTGCGCCGCATACTGATGATGGTGAGTTTGGATGTGGTGCAACCATTGCGCGGTATGTAGAAGAAGGCGCGCGTGTTATTTATGCAGCTTTTTCTGCTGCAGAGCAGTCGGTGTTGCCGCATTTGCCTCGCGATATTCTACGGACAGAGGTGCGTCAGGCGACTTCTGTTTTAGGTATCGCGGATAAAGATTGTTTGGTTTTTGATTTTGATGTTCGATATTTTCCAGAGCAGCGGCAAAGAATACTGGACAAGATGATTGAGTTGCAAAAAGAGTATCGGCCTGATATGGTTTTTTTGCCGAGCATAAATGATACTCATCAGGATCACAAAACTATTGCCGAGGAGGGCTTCCGCGCTTTTAAACGTACAACCATGCTGGGGTACGAGGTTCCATGGAATAATCTTGATTTTAGAACCAGTTGCTTTTTTGAAATCTCTGAGAAATTTTTACTAAAAAAAATAAATGCGTTGGAAAAGTACCAATCTCAGAAGCATCGTAATTATGCAAATGAGGAATTCATTCGTAGCTTGGCGCTGACTCGAGGAGTTCAGATTGGTAAGCGGTATGCAGAAGCATTCGAGGTGGTGAGATGGGTAATAAGTTGATTCAACCAGTCATGGCCAGTACTATCGCTGGCTGGTGTGGGGTAAATTGGCTGGGTACGGATATGCAGGTGCACAGTATTGCACCTTTGTCCGCTCCCACCGATGGAGCGCTTTGTTTTGCCAATTCCGCACCATTGCAAACTAGTGCATCACAAGTAGCCCTCATTTCTACAGCGGAGGCCCAAAATGTGGCCTCTTGCCTATTGGCTACGGACAGACCCCGCCTTACCTTTGCCAAAGCCTTGGATGCAATTCAGCGCAACATAGGCTTTCAAAGGCCAACCGTCCCACCGCAGATTGATCCTACAGCGCAGGTTAGTCCCCAGGCTTTTGTGGCACCCGGCGTAGTGATTGGTGCTCGAACTATTGTTCTTCCATTTTCGTATATTGGTGAAGGAACGATAATTGGAGAAGATTGCATTATAAAATCGGGTGCGGTAATCGGGCAAGATGGTTTTGGATTTGAACGTGATGAAAATAATATTCCATTACGCATCGTACATCTTGGCAATGTAATTATTGGAAATAACGTTGAGGTCGGCTGCGTAACGACTGTTTGCCGAGGGACACTCGGGAACACCATAATCGAAGATTCCGTGAAGATTGATGATCACGTTCATATTGCACATAATGTTGTAGTTGGTGTTGGTGCAATGGTAATAGCTTGTGCGGAAGTCAGTGGCGGAGTGAAGATTGGTGCGGGTGCATGGGTGGGTCCCAATTCATCAATTATTCAAAAAGTGACTATTGGTGAAAACTCTCTGGTTGGGATTGCTGCAAATGTGACAAAAAATGTTCCTGATGGCGTTGTGGTTGCAGGTAACCCCGCGAAAACACTGCGATCCAATAATTGATATATGAATATATTAATTATTAATCATTATGCCGGATCGCAGATTCATGGAATGGAGTTTCGTCCATATTACTTGGCTCGTGAATGGGTGCGCATGGGGCATAAAGTGCAGATCGTTGCGGGAGCCTATTCGCATATACGAGCACGACAGCCAAAGATGCCATTAGGTGTGCGTTGGCTTGATGAAATTTTGGATGGTATTGCCTATCGTTGGTACGCAACTCCAAGCTATCGTGGCAATGGCGTGGGACGGGTGTACAGCATGGTGTCTTTTTTATGGCATCTGTGGCGCAATGGCAAAGCGCTGGCACGCGATTTCAAACCAGACGTGGTGATTGCATCCAGCACCTATCCAATGGATATCTGGCCCGCACGGCGTATTGCGAAAGCTGCAGGTGCTCGACTGGTGTTCGAGGTGCATGATCTGTGGCCACTCTCGCCTATGGAGCTTGGTGGTATGTCGAAGTGGCACCCGTTCATTCTGTGGGTGCAGATGGCCGAGGACTATGCCTACCGTCACGCGGATAAGGTGGTGTCAATGTTGCCCAAAGCTCAGCCCTATATGCAAGCGCGGGGCATGGCGGCTAAGAAGTTTTTCTATGTGCCCAATGGGGTTGATGAAGAGGAGTGGACCGCTCCACATTCTTTGCCTGCAGAGGTGGTGCAACATTTGCAAAAAATTCGCGGGAAGGGCTTGCCAATCGTCGGCTATTCCGGTACGCATGGTTTGGCAAATGCTCTCGATGATTTGCTGAGTGCTGCTCAGCGTTTGGAAGGGCGGGCCGAGGTAGTGCTGGTGGGGACAGGGCCTGAGAGAGAGCGGCTGCTGGCGCGTGTGAGGGAGGAGCACCTAAGCAATGTTCACATGCTGCCAGCAGTGGCTAAGCAGGCGGTGCCGAACTTGCTGGAGGCATTTGATATCACCTTTATTGGCTCAACTGCGAATCCACTGTATCGGTTTGGTATTTCGCCCAACAAGTTGATGGATTATATGTTTGCTGCAAAGCCTGTTGTGATGGCAATCGATGCTGGAAACGATCCAGTCGGCGAGTCTGGTTGCGGCATTACGGTGCGTGCTGGGGATGTAGAGGCGATTATTCAGGCCGTTCTTCGTTTGACAGAATTGTCAACTGTCGAGCGCGAGACCATGGGGCAAGCAGGGCGTGCCTTTATCTTGCGCAACCAGACCTATGCGCAGTTGGCTCAGAGGTTTTTGGATGCGGTAGCGACTTGATTTGATGTTGTTGCATACAAAAAATTGCAGTAGGAAATCCCTGTAGGGGGGAGATCCTTACTCTGGTAAGAGTGCAGAATTCTCAAAAAAGTAACTTGCACAAAAAAATCTTCATTTATGCAACATAGCCATGCTGTGACGTATGTATGTACTTTGCTGAATTAAAAAGATGACTTCTGATTTTTTACCCTTTGCCTTACCCGAAATTGGTGAGGAAGAAATTGCGGCGGTAGTGCAGGCCTTGCGCTCAGGTTGGGTCACGACAGGGCCGAAAGCCAAGCAGTTCGAGGCTGATTTCGCAGATTTCCTAGGGGGCGGTGTTCAGGCGATAGCGGTAAATTCCGCCACCGCGGGGCTGCACCTGGGACTTGAGGCGCTGGGCGTAGGGCCGGGTGACGAGGTGATCACCACTACACACACCTTCACTGCCACAGCAGAGATTATTCGTTACCTGGGGGCTGATCCAGTGTTCGTGGATGTGGACCCCAGCACGCTATGCATCGACGTGACCGCGGTGGAGGCTGCGATCACGCCAAGGACCAAGGCGATCATCCCCGTGCATTTTGCGGGGCGAGCAGCAGACATGCAGGCCCTGTTGGCGGTGGCGCGCAAGCATGGCCTGCGAGTCATGGAGGATGCGGCGCACGCGCTGCCTACCACGTGCGGCGGCAAGATGGTGGGCACGTTGGACAGCGATGTGACGGTGTTCAGCTTTTATGCCAACAAGACCATCACCACGGGTGAGGGCGGCATGCTGGTGACCCGGGATCCGGAAATCGCCAAACGCTCGCGCGTAATGCGTTTGCATGGCATCAATCGCGATGCGTTCGACCGCTTCACCGCGAAGACGCCAAGCTGGTACTACGAAATTGTGGCACCGGGCTTCAAGTACAACATGACCGATATTGCTGCGTCTATGGGCATCCATCAGCTCAAGAAGGCACATGCATTTCAGCAGAAGCGAGCTCGGGTTGCAGCGCTGTACGACGAAGCCTTGGCCGGTTTGCCCATCATCCGTCCACCTCATGCGGCGGCAGGGGATGTCCATTCCTGGCATTTGTACGTCATTCAGCTGGAGGACTCGGTTGCGGTGAAGCGTGACCAGTTTGTTGAGCGCCTGTTTGCCCAAGGCATTGGCTGCAGCGTGCATTACATTCCGCTGCATTTGCAGCCCTACTGGCGCGATACCTACAACCTAACGCCCGAGATGTTCCCGGCGAGCCAGCGTATCTATGAGCGCACTTTGTCCTTGCCCATGTATTCGCGCATGACGGAGTCGGATGTGCTGCGGGTGGTCGATGCAATGAAGGCTGCACTCAATTGATGCTTAAACGTCTATTTGATTGGCTGGCCAGCGGCCTGGGCCTGCTAGTGCTCTCGCCGCTGCTGTTTCTGATAGCACTGGCTGTGAAGTTGGATTCGCGAGGACCGGTTTTTTTTCGCCAGGAGCGGGTGGGACAGTACGGCAAGCTGTTTCGAATCCATAAATTTCGCACCATGGTGACGGATGCCGAGTCTCGGGGGCTGCAGATTACTGTGGGGGCTGATGCGCGCGTCACTCGGGTGGGCTTTCTGTTACGCAAGTACAAGCTCGATGAGCTTGCGCAATTGTTGGATGTGTTCCTTGGCGACATGAGCTTGGTAGGCCCACGCCCCGAAGTGCCACGCTACGTGGCCTGTTATCCCGCAGAGTTGCGTGAGCTTGTTCTCTCGGTCAAGCCGGGCATCACGGACTGGGCTTCAATCCAATACAAGGACGAAAATGAAGTCCTTGCGCGATCCAGCGATCCACAGAAGGCATATGTGAATGAGGTTCTACCAGTCAAGCTGCGGTACTACGCCGAGTATGTGCGTGGCCGCTCTTTCTGGGGAGATATTCGCATTATTCTCGCTACGCTAGCGGCTCTTGTGCGTTAGGTAGGCCTTAGGCATAGAAGGCTATGGTCATCGATACAGCGATGGCATAGAAAAAATAATGATTTATAGATTTGTTGAGCCTTTGCTTGAACTGCCCCGGCTTGCCAAGCAGGCCTTGGTCATAGGGCTGGATATGGTGATGTCGCTCATCGCTGTCTGGCTGGCGTTTTATCTGCGTGTTGACCAAGTCGGCTTGCCGTTGCACGAGCAGGATTTTGTCTATGTGCTGGCAGCATTGCTGTTCCTGCCGGTTTTCGTACGCATGGGCCTATACCGGGCCATCTTCCGCTACACAGGCATGAGCGCAATGGCTGCGACGGCTATCGCGGTACTGATCTACGGAGGGCTGTTTTTCTGTACTTTGCTGCTGTTGAAGCCTCCAGGTATTCCACGCAGCATAGGGCTGATACAGCCGCTGATTTTCTTGGTGCTGGTCGGTGTCAGCCGGGCCATGGCACGCTTTTGGTTTATGGGCGATGGTGCTGCAACCAATGTAGCTGCCAAAGGGCGTCTGTTGATTTATGGGGCTGGTGAGGCCGGCGTGCAAACGGCTTCTGCCCTGAGCGCCATGCGCGATTTTGTGCTGTTGGGCTTTGTCGATGATGATGTGTCCAAGGTGGGGCGGACCATCAACGGAGTCAAGATTTATGGGCATGACCATTTGCCTGCGCTGGTGGAGCGCTTGGACGTCACGGACATCCTGCTGGCAATCCCCTCCCTGAATCGCTTGCGGCGTCGGGAAATCATCGACCAGTTGCAACTGCTGCCCGTGCATGTGCGCTCCCTGCCCGGCATGATGGATCTGGCCTCGGGCAAGGTGACGGTGGCGGATTTTCAGGAGCTGGACATCGAGGACCTGCTGGGCCGCGATCCGGTGGCGCCCGACCCGCAACTGCTGGCCAAGAATCTGGCCGGCAAGGTGGTGCTGGTGACGGGAGCTGGCGGCAGCATAGGCAGCGAGCTGTGCCGACAGATCATCCTGGAGCGTCCGCAGGCCTTGGTGCTGGTGGAGCACAATGAATACGGGCTCTACGCGATTCACCACAATCTGGAGTTGCTATGCAAGGAGCATGGCCTGTCCGTGCAGCTGCTGCCGCGGCTGGGCAGTATCCGGAATCTGCGCCGCCTGCGCGCCATTTTTGAGGATTGCAGGCCTCACACGGTGTATCACGCTGCGGCCTATAAACATGTGCCGCTGGTGCAGGAGAATCCGGCCGAAGGCATTCTGAACAATGTCTTCGGCACGCTCAATGTGGCGCGCGTGGCCATGGAGCAGGGAGTGGAACGCTTCGTGCTGATCTCCACCGACAAGGCGGTGCGGCCTACCAATGTCATGGGTGCCAGCAAGCGCATGGCGGAACTGGTGCTGCAGGCCATGGCCGGGGCGTCGGGCGTGGATTTCGCGCCCATCGACGAACAGCCCGCGGGCAGGCAGACGGCGAACCGTACCTGTTTTTGCATGGTGCGCTTCGGCAATGTGCTGGGCAGCAGCGGCAGCGTGGTGCCGCTGTTTCGCAGCCAGCTGCGCAACGGGGGGCCGCTGACGGTCACCCATGCGGCCGTGACCCGCTATTTCATGACGATTCCCGAGGCCGCTCAACTGGTGCTGCAGGCCGGCGCCATGGGCGATGGCGGCGACGTTTTTGTGCTCGACATGGGCAAGCCCGTGAAGATCATCGATCTGGCGCGCCGGATGATTCAGCTGTCGGGTCTGACCGTCAAGGACGAGGCCCACGCATCGGGTGACATCGAGATTCAGGTGGTTGGCCTGAGGCCCGGGGAGAAGCTGTATGAGGAGCTGCTCATTGGCGACAATCCCGAAACCACGGAGCATGCGCGGATCATGAAAGCGCATGAAAGCTGCTTGTCCTGGCAGGCTTTGCTACCGCATCTGCTGACGCTGCGCCATGCGGCCAAGCTGGGGGACGATGCGACGATCCACACCCAGCTGTTGCAGCTGGTCAGCGGCTATGTGGCGCCTGGAGGCTCCGAACGGGCATGCCAGGGCAGCACTGCAACGCGGGAACTGGCGGGGGGCTGACGGGGCGAGCCCGTTATTGCGGCAAAATCCGCACCAAACGACAGAGATCACCGGGAGCGGTGATCTTTGATTTTTTGAACTTTATCTGTCCTGCACTGGCAGGCGCTTGCACTCATGACTACCACCCCCACGATTGCCCCCCGCGACAAAGCCGAAATCCTCGCCCAGGCGCTGCCCTACATCCGCAAGTTCCATGGCAAGACCATGGTCATCAAGTATGGCGGCAACGCCATGACCGATCCCGCCCTGCAGGCGGACTTTGCGGAGGATGTGGTGTTGCTCAAGCTCGTGGGTATCAATCCGGTGGTGGTGCATGGCGGGGGGCCGCAGATCGAGGCGGCGCTGGGGCGCCTCGGCAAGAAGGGCGAATTCATCCAGGGCATGCGTGTCACCGATGAAGAGACCATGGAAGTGGTGGAGTGGGTGCTGGCCGGCGAGGTGCAGCAGGACATCGTGGGCCTGATCCATCAGGCCGGCGGCAAGGCCGTGGGCCTGACGGGGCGTGATGGGGGTCTGATCCGTGCCAAGAAGCTCAAGATGGTGGACAACAAGGATCCGAGCATCGAGTACGACGTGGGTCAGGTGGGCGATATCGTCTCCATCGATCCCAGCGTGGTGCGCGCGCTGCAGGACGATGCCTTTATTCCCGTGATCAGCCCCATCGGCTTCGGCGAGGAAAACGAGAGCTACAACATCAATGCCGACGTGGTGGCCAGCAAGCTGGCCACGGTGCTGCAGGCCGAGAAGCTGGTGCTGCTGACCAATACCCCGGGTGTGCTGGACAAGGCCGGCAATCTGCTGACGGATCTGACGGCGCGCGAAATCGACGGCCTGTTCGCCGATGGCACGATCTCCGGCGGCATGCTACCCAAGATCAGCGGTGCGCTGGATGCGGCCAAGGCCGGCGTCAACGCCGTGCACATCATCGACGGCCGGGTGCCGCACTCGATGCTGCTGGAAATCCTGACCGAGCAGGCCTATGGCACGATGATCCGCAGCCATTGAGTGGCTGTCTGGCCCTGACAGCTGGCCGCTCCCCTCGGGTGGCCCAGCGCAGAACGCGTTAACATCGTTGCAGGGCTTTTCGGGGGCAGATTCTTCTACGGACATCTGCCGCAAGCCGCCTTTGGGCGGCTTTTGTTTTTGAGCTAGGTAGGACTTTATGCGTTTGCTTCTGGTGGAAGATGATGTGATGGTGGCCAGCGGTATCAAGCTGGGTCTGTCCGATGCCGGTTATGCCGTGGATTGGGTGGGCAGCGCCGAGCGTGCGCTGGAGGTGCTGGCCCAGGAAGCGTTTGACGTCGCCGTGATCGATATCGGCCTGCCGGGCATCAACGGCCTGGAGCTGACCCGGCGCCTGCGCAGCAGCGAGGTGGAGAGCAAGGCCATGCCGGTGCTGATCCTCACGGCCCGCGATGCCCTGCAGGACCGCGTGCAGGGCCTGGACCTGGGGGCCGACGACTATATGGTCAAGCCTTTCGAGCTGCCAGAGCTGCTGGCGCGGCTGCGCGCTCTCATGCGCCGCTCGCAGGCCGCAACCTCGGCGGTGCTGAACTTCGGCTGCATCGAGCTGGACACGGCGGGCCGGCGTGCCGGCGCGCGCCAGCCGGCGCAGGAGGGCGAGAGCGAGGGCCGGCTGTTGCCCATCGATCTGGGTCCGCGTGAATGGACGGTGCTTGAGTATCTGCTGCTCAATGCCCCCAAGCCGGCCAGCAAGGAAAAGCTGCTTCAGGCCCTCACGGGCTGGGACCGCGAGATCACGCCGAATGCGGTGGAGGTCTATGTCTCGCGCCTGCGCAGCAAGCTCGAGCCGCATGGGGTGGCGCTGCGCTCTATCCGCGGCTTCGGCTACCGTCTGGAACTGATGCCCGAAAACAGCTAACTCCCAAAATTGATAGCTTCCAGCGCCCAAAGATAATGGGTTTTATTGGAATATTGGGGAGATATCGATATCCACCAAACGCTGGCAGCTATAGAAATAAAAGTCCCCGCCTCTTGATGCAACGACCTGCCCTGTCATGACCGCCAATCTGCGTTTCCGCCTGCTGGTACTGCTGCTGGTGCCGCTGATGCTGCTGGCGGCCATGGGTGGCTGGTTCAGCTATAGCGCGGCGGACGAGGCCTCGACCCAGCATGACCAGCGGCTGCTGCGCCTGCTGCCGGCGCTGGCGGATTCCGTGCTGGCTCCCTCGATTGCCGACGGCACGCCGCCGCTGGTGTCGCTGACGCCGGCGATCGAGGACTTTCTGCGCAACCAGGGCGACGAGGTCGGCTACGCGGTGGGCGATCTGCAGGGCCATGTGGTCGCGGGCGACACCTGGATCCGTTTCGATGTGCCGGCCACGGCCACGGCCGAGTTCCACAGCCAGGAGCATGACGGTGTGACCTATCGCGTGGGCGTGCTCAAGGCCGAAACCTATGGCGCGGGCGAGATGGTCGTCATGCTGGCCGACAGCAGCGATGTGCGCCAGCAGTGGGTGCGCCAGCTGCTGATGCATGTGCTGCTGCCCAATCTGCTGCTGATCGCGGGCGCGGCCGTGGCCATCTACTGGTCGGTCAGCCGCGCCTTCAAGCCGCTGCACAAGCTGACCCAGGCGGTGGAGCGCCGCTCGCCGCGCGACCTCAGTCCCATCAACGAGCAGACCTCGCCCGCGGAGGTCAGGCCTCTGGTGCGTTCGCTCAACCGCCTGTTCTCGCTGGTCAACGCCCAGGCCGAGGGGCAGCGCCGTTTTGTGGCCGATGCCGCGCACCAGCTGCGCACGCCGCTGGCCGCGCTGCAGGCCCAGGTCGAGGCCTGGGCGCTCAGCGCCCAGGAAGCGCAGCGCATTGCCAGGCGCAGCGGCGCCCAGGCCCAGGTGGTGCTCAGCGTGGAGCAGATCGAGCAGCTGCGCGATGCCACGCGCCGCACCTCCCAGCTGGCGCGCCAGCTGCTGGCCCTGTCGCGCGCCGATGCGCGCAATGCCGAGGTCCAGCCTCTGCAGGAGGTGGACCTTAAGGATCTGTGCGAGAGCATGCTGGAGACCTTCATCGACCGGGCCTCGGCCAAGGAGCTGGACTTCGGCCTGGAGATGGCGCCGGCTGCGGTCTGGGGACATAGCTGGCTGCTGCGCGAGCTGGTCTCCAATTTGGTGGAGAACGCCATCAAATACACTCCTGCGCGAGGCAGCGTCACGCTGAGCTGCGGTTTGCGCCCGCGGCCCGTGGGTACGGACGATGCGGCGCTGCTGAACCTGCCCGGCATCACGCAATGGGCATTCGTGGAGGTCGACGACGACGGCCCCGGCGTGCCCGAGGAGGAACGCAGCCAGATCACCCAGCGCTTTTACCGAGCCCAGGGCGTGGTGGAAGAGGGCACGGGCCTGGGTCTGGCCATCGCCGACGAGATCACGCAGCTGCATCAGGGCGTGCTCAGCTTTGCCGCAGGCAGCTCCGGCAAGGGGCTGCTGGTGCGGCTCGAGCTGCCGGTGCAGCCGGCCTCGGACGGCAGCCATGATGGGGCTGTGCATCGCGAGGCCTGATTTCTCGGTTACGCTTGCGGGTTGGTGAGAGCGGGGGTTGTGAAAAGAGGGACGGAAACGACAAGTGCGCTCGTGCGGCATGTTTGAGCCTACCTGACAACCTGCCGACAGAGGGCAGTCATGTGCTTAACAGTGCAAATGGCTGTGAGAAAATTACTTACAAATACTGAGTCGCCTATGTCTGAGTCTGAAGTCCTGTCGCCTGTTTCCAATCCCGAAAATTCAGCGGAGGACGCTTCCGTAGCGCCCGCCTTGGCCCCGGCGCGCAAGCGTCCCAAACCCGGCGAGCGCCGCGAGCAAATCCTGCAGGCCCTGGCCACCATGCTGGAAAAGCCCGGCGCCGACCGCATCACCACGGCCGCCCTGGCCGCCCATCTGGGCGTGAGCGAAGCCGCGCTCTACCGCCACTTTGCCAGCAAGGCCCAGATGTTCGAAGGCCTGATCGAATTCATCGAACAGTCCGTCTTCACGCTGGTGCAGCAGATCGTGGGCCGCGATGGAGCCGAAGCTCCGCACGATCCCATCGAAGGTGTGCGCAATGCCAACCGCGTGATCGCCCTGTTGCTGCAGTTCGGCGAGAAGAACCCCGGCATGGTGCGCGTGATGGTCGGCGACGCCATCGTGTTCGAGCACGAGCGCCTGCAGGCGCGCATGAACCAGTTCTTTGACCGCATCGAGTCCACGCTGCGCCAATGCCTGCGCCCCGCGGCGGGCGCGCTGGGCTCGGCCGCGCCGACGGTCGAGGCCTCGGTGGCCGCCAGCGTGCTGACCTCGTTCGCGCTGGGGCGCCTGCAGCGCTATGCGCGCTCGGGCTTCCGCCGCGTGCCCACCGAGCATCTGGATGCCAGCCTGGCCATGATGGTGGTGGTCTAGTCCGGTCCGCGAAATCAAGACTTGAAACGCCGCCGCCTGTGAGGGCTGGCGGCTTTTTTTTGCCCAAGGCGCGGCGTCTGTGCTGGCCGCCCTAGGGAAAGCCTGAGCGCTAAAGATTAGGTATTTACCCTTGAAGCTATCGGATGGACGGCGGATTTTGTGCAAAATAGAACGAACGTTCGTTTTATTGGATTTTGCATGTCTTCGTCGTCCGTCCCCCGTTCCTCTGCCCCGCGTGCTGCGCGCAAAACCGCGCATGCGACCGGCCGTACTTCCGTGCGCTCCGCGGCGGCGGAGCCGGAAGAGGCTGTCGCCAAGGCTGCGGACAAGTCTCGCAAAGCAGCGGCCGCCGTGCAAGCCCCGGATGGCAACAAAACGCAGGAAGCATCGGCCGGCAAATCCGCTCGATCCTTGCCAAAAGGCCAGCAAACCAAGGCCACGATTGTGGAGGCTGCTCTCAATCTTGCTACGCACATAGGCCTGGAAGGCCTGTCCATAGGCGCGATCGCCGAACTCACGGGCATGAGCAAGTCGGGCGTGTTTGCCCATTTCGGCTCGCGCGAGGAGCTGCAGATCTCCGTGGTGCACGAATACCACGACCGCTTCGAGCAGGAAGTGTTCTACCCGGCCATAGAGGCGCAGCGCGGCATTCCGCGTCTGCGCGCGCTGTTCGACAACTGGATGAAACGCACCTCCATCGAGCTGGACTCCGGCTGCATCTACATCAGCGGCGCCGTCGAGTTCGATGATCGCACCGGCCCGGTGCGCGACGCGCTGGTGGAGTCCGTCAGCACCTGGCATGCCGCCATGCGCCGCACCATCGTGCAAAGCCGCGAGTGCGGCGATCTGCGTGCCGACACCGATGCCAACCAACTGCTGTTTGAAATCCACGGCCTGATTCTGGCCCTGCACTACGAGGCCCGCTTTCTGCGCAGCGAAGGCTCGATAGAGCGCGCGAAAGCGGGCTTCAGCAACATCCTGGCCCGCTATGCGAGCGAGCCGCCGGCGGCCTGAGACAGCAGTTCAGGTCATCCACCCGATCCACACGCAACCACCATCACAGGAGAAGACAAATGCCCAGCTACAACCCGCCACTGCGTGATATGCAATTCCTCATGCACGAGGTCTTCAAGGTCACCGAGTCCTATCAGCAAATGCCCAAGCATGCCGAGGTGGATGTGGACACCATCAACGCGGTGCTGGAAGAGGCCGGCAAGTTCGCGGCCAACGTGACCTTTCCGCTCAATATCAGCGGCGATGCCGAGGGTTGCAGCCTGAACAAGGAAACGCACGAGGTCAGGACGCCCAAGGGCTTCAAGCAGGCCTATGAGCAGTTTGTGGAAGGCGGCTGGCCGGCTCTGTCCTGCGACCCCGAATACGGCGGCCAGGGCCTGCCCATGGTGCTGAACTCGGCGCTGTACGAAATGCTCAACAGCGCCAACCAGGCCTGGACCATGTACCCGGGCCTGTCCCATGGCGCCTACGAGGCGCTGCACGCTTACGGCACGCCCGAGCAGAAGAAGACCTATCTGGGCAAGCTGACCAGCGGCGAATGGACCGGCACCATGTGCCTGACCGAGCCCCATTGCGGCACCGATCTGGGCCTGCTGCGCACCAAGGCCGAACCTCAGGCCGACGGCACTTACCGGATCACCGGTAACAAGATCTTCATCTCGGCCGGCGAGCATGACTTCACCGAAAACATCGTGCACCTGGTGCTGGCCCGCCTGCCCGATGCGCCCCCGGGCTCCAAGGGCATCAGCCTGTTCGTCGTGCCCAAGTTCCATGTGAACGCCGACGGTTCCCTGGGTTCGCGCAATCCCATCTTCTGCGGCGCGCTGGAGCACAAGATGGGCATCCACGGCAATGCCACGGCCCAGATCAACATCGACGGCGCCATCGGCACCATGGTGGGCGAGCCCAACAAGGGCCTGCAAGCCATGTTCGTGATGATGAATGCCGCGCGCCTGGGCGTGGGCAACCAGTCGCTGGGCCTGACCGAGGTGGCGTTCCAGAACGCGCTGGCCTATGCCAAGGACCGCCTGCAGATGCGCAGCCTGTCGGGCACCAAGGCCAAGGACAAGCCCGCCGATCCCATCATCGTCCACCCCGATGTGCGCCGCATGCTGATGACGGCCAAGGCCTATGCCGAAGGCGGCCGCGCGCTGTCCACCTTCAGCGCGCTGCTGATCGATCAGGAGCTGAACCACCCCGACGAAAAAGTGCGCAAGGACAGCGGCGAGCTGGTGGCCCTGCTGACCCCCATCGTCAAGGCCTTCATCACCGACAACGGCTGGATCGCCACCACCATGAGCCAGCAGGTCTATGGCGGCCACGGCTTCATCACCGAATGGGGCATGGAGCAGTTCGTGCGCGACAACCGCATCAACATGATCTATGAAGGCACGAACGGCGTGCAGGCGCTGGACCTGCTGGGCCGCAAGATCCTGGGCAACCAGGGCGCCACGCTCAAGAAGTTCGGCAAGCTGATCGCCAAGCTGGTGGAGGAAGAGGGCGTCAACGAGAAGATGAGCGAGTTCATCACGCCCATCGCCACGCTGGGCGAGCAGATGACCAAGTTCACCACCGAGATCGGCTTCAAGGGCATGCAGAACCCCGACGAGGTGGGCTCCGCATCGGTGGACTATCTGCGCGTTGCCGGTCACCTGGTGTTCGGCTATCTGTTTGCGCGCATGGCGCAAGTGGCGCTGCGTGAGATCGGCAACGGCAATACCGACCCGTTCTACCTGGCCAAGCTGCAGACCGCGCGTTTCTACTTTGCCAAGCTGTTCCCCGAGACCGCGTCGCTGATGCGCACCGCGCGCGCCGGCAGCAAGTCCCTGATGGACACCGACGCCGCACTGGCCTGATGTCGGCAGCCGCTCTGCTCAAAAAAGCGGAGCGGCGCGCGCACAAGAATTCTGCAGTTCGAATGGAAAGGACCTGGAGATGAAGAAGACACAAGCGCTAGCAGCTCTGGTTTTGGTGGTTGGCAGTTTGTCCACTGCCTGGGCGCAGATGACGCCCGTAGGCGTGTGGCGCAGCATCGATGAGAAAGAGGGCACGCCCAAGGCCGAGGTCAACATCACCGAAACCAATGGCGTGGTCACGGGCAAGGTACAGGCCCTGCTGCGCAAGGGAGCCGATCCCCATGCCCTGTGCACCGAGTGCAAGGACGAGCTCAAGGACAAGCCCGTGGTCGGCATGACGCTGATCAGCAATGTCAAAAAGGCCGAAGGCAAGGAGGTCTGGGAGGGCGGCAAGATCCTCGACCCCGAAAACGGCAAGACCTACACCGTGCGGCTGACGCCCGTGGACGAGGGCAAGAAGCTCGAAGTGCGCGGCTCCATCGGTCCTTTCTGGCGCACCCAGACCTGGGTTCGCGTGCAGTAAGCCACACCCAACAATCTGCCGGCCCCGCCATGCTCTGGAAGGCGGCCGGCCCTCAATGGAACATTTCCCATGTCCCGATTCAATGTGAAAAAAGTCGCCGTGCTCGGCGCGGGCGTGATGGGCGCGCAGATCGCGGCCCATCTGGTCAACGTCAAGGTGCCGGTCGTTCTGTTCGATCTGCCCGCAGCGTCCGGCAGCAAGAGCGGCATCGCCGAAAAAGCCATCGCCAACCTCAAGAAGCTCAAGCCTTCGCCGATCGGCGTGGCCGACGATGTGGAGCTGATCCAGCCCGCCAACTACGAAGAGCACATGAAGCTGCTCAAGGGTTGCGATCTGATCATCGAAGCCATTGCCGAGCGCATGGACTGGAAGCTGGATCTGTATCACAAGATCGCGCCCTTCGTGGCCAAGCATGCGATCGTGGCTTCCAACACCTCGGGCCTGTCCATCACCAAGCTCTCCGAAGCGCTGCCCGATGCGATCAAGCCGCGCTTCTGCGGCATCCACTTCTTCAACCCGCCGCGCTATATGCCGCTGGTGGAGCTGATCAACACGCCGACCACCAACGCCGAGGTGCTGGACCAGCTCGAGGCCTTCGTGACCACGGGACTGGGCAAGGGCGTGGTGCGCGCCCACGACACGCCCAACTTCATCGCCAACCGCATCGGCATCGCGGGCATGCTGTCCACGATGAAGGAGGTCGAGAACTTCGGCCTGAGCTTTGACGTGGTCGACGACCTCACGGGCAAGAAGCTGGGCCGCGCCTCCTCGGGCACTTTCCGCACCGCCGACGTGGTGGGCCTGGACACCATGGCCCATGTCGTCAAGACCCTGCAGGACAATCTGAGCCTGGAGACGGATCCCTTCTACGGCAGCTTCGGCACGCCGCCCGTGCTGGCCAAGCTGATAGCGCTGGGCAACCTGGGTCAGAAGACCAAGCAGGGCTTCTACAAGAAGGTCGGCCGCGACATCTTCCAGTTCGAGCTGGACAGCGAGGACTACATTCCCGCCGGTGGCAAGGCCGACGAGGTCTATGGCCGCATGCTCAAGAAGCCCGCTGCAGAGCGCCTGCAGCTGCTGCGCAATGCCGAGGGCAAGGAGGGCCAGTTTCTCTGGGCCATTCTGCGCAACAGCTTCCATTACGCCGCCGTGCACCTGGAATCCATTGCCGACTCCGCACGCGATGTGGACCAGGCCATGCGCTGGGGCTTCGGCATGAAGCAAGGCCCGTTCGAGCTGTGGCAGGAAGCCGGCTGGCTCGAAGTGGCCAAGATGGTGCAAGAGGACATCGATGCGGGCAAGGCACTTTGCAAGGCGCCGCTGCCGCGCTGGGTGTTCGAAGGTCCGGTGGCCGATGCGGGCGGTGTGCATACCGGCAATGGCTCGTGGAGCGCCGCGCAGAACAAGTTCGTGGCGCGCCGCGTGCTGCCCGTGTATGAGCGTCAGCTGTTCCCCGAGAAGCTGCTCGGCGAAACCAATCTGCCCGACTGGCAGACCGCCGGCACCACGCTTGCCGAGTCCAAGGCGCTGCGCACCTGGACGCTGGACGGCAAGGTGCTGATCGCCAGCATCAAGAACAAGATGCATGCCATCAGCCCCGAGGTCATGGAGGCTTTGATGGAGGCCGTGGACATGGCCGAGAGCGATTTCGAGGCCATGGTCATCTGGTCCGGCGATGCACCGTTCAGCGTGGGCGCGGACCTGGAAGCCACCATGCCGGCCTTCGTGGTCGGTGGCGCGGATGCCATCGAAAGCGTGGAGCAGGAGCTGCAGAACCTGATGCTGCGCATACGCTATGCGCAAGTGCCCGTGGTCTCGGCCATCCACGGCCTGGCCCTGGGCGGCGGCTGCGAGCTGGCCGTGTACTCGGCGCGTCGCGTGGCCCATATGGAAAGCTATATCGGCCTGGTCGAGGTCGGCGTGGGCCTGGTGCCCGGTGCCGGCGGCCTGACCTATATCGCGCGCCGCGCCGCGGAAAACGCGGCCACCAGTACGGGCAAGGACATCCTGCCCTTTCTCACCGAGGGTTTCACGGCGGCCGCCATGGCCAAGGTGGGCACCAGCGCCATCGAGTCGCGCAAGCTCGGCTATCTGCTGGACAGCGACATCATCGTGGCCCACAAGGACGAGGTGCTGTTTGTGGCCATCAACGAGGCCAAGGCCATGGCCGCCAGCGGCTGGCGCGCGCCGCTCAAGCGCAGCTTCCCCGTGGCCGGCCGCAGCGGCATCGCCACCATCAAGGGTTCGCTGGTGAACATGCGCGACGGCGGCTTCATCAGCGAGTTCGACCAGCATATTGCGGGCCTGATCGCCAACGTGGTTTGCGGCGGCGAGGTGGATGCGGGCACGCTGGTGGACGAGGCCTATTTGATGAAGCTGGAGCGCAAGGCCTTCTGTCATCTGATTGCTCACCCCAAGACCCATGAACGCATTCTGGGCATGCTCAATACCGGCAAGCCGGTGCGCAACTAAGGCGAAGCGAGGAGAAACAAAGATGAAACAAGTACAAGACGCCTATATCGTTGCGGCCACGCGAACGCCCATTGGTCGCTCGCACAAAGGCTTTTTCCGCAACTACCGTCCCGACGATCTGCTGGCCACCACGCTCAAGGCGGCGCTGGCCCAGGCTCCGGGCCTGGACCCCAAGGCCATCGAGGACATCGTCTGCGGCTGCGCGATTCCCGAGGCCCAGCAGGGCCTGAACGTGGCGCGCATCGGCGCCGTGCTGGCGGGCCTGCCCACCAGCATCGGCGGCATCACGGTCAACCGCTTCTGCGCCTCGGGCCTGAGCGCCGTGGCCATGGCGGCCGACCGCATCCGCGTGGGCGAGGCCGACGTGATGATCGCCGCGGGCGTGGAGAGCATGAGCATGGTGCCCATGATGGGCAATGCGCCCAGCCTCTCGCCCAGCATCTTCGAGCGCGATGGCGATGTCGGCATTGCCTACGGCATGGGGCTGACGGCCGAGAAAGTGGCCCAGCAGTGGAAGGTCTCGCGCGAAGCCCAGGACGCATTCGCGCTGGAGTCGCACCGCCGCGCCATCGCGGCCCAGCAGGCCGGCGAGTTCCGCGACGAGATCACGCCGATCGAGGTGACGGATCGCACGCTGAACATTGCCACGGGCGAGACCGTGGCCAGCACGCGTACCGTGAGCCTCGACGAAGGCCCGCGCCCCGATACCAGCCTCGAAGGCCTGGCCAAGCTGCGCACCGTATTCGCGGCGCGCGGCTCGGTGACGGCGGGCAACAGCTCGCAGACCAGCGATGGCGCGGGGGCGCTGATCATTGCTAGCGAAGCCGCCGTCAAGCGCTTCGGCCTCACGCCGCTGGCGCGCTTCGTCAGCTACGCGAGCAAGGGCGTGCCGCCGTCCATCATGGGCATAGGCCCGATCGAAGCCATCCCTGCGGCGCTGCGCTATGCGGGCCTGAAGCAGGAGGACATCGACTGGTACGAGCTCAACGAGGCCTTCGCGGCACAGTCCCTGGCCGTGGTGAACACCCTGGGACTGGATCCGGCCAAGGTCAACCCCATGGGCGGAGCGATCGCCCTGGGTCACCCGCTGGGAGCCACGGGCGCCATCCGCGCCGCCACCGTGGTGCATGCGCTTCAGCGCCACAAGCTCAAGCATGGCATGGTCACCATGTGCGTGGGCATGGGCCAGGGCGCTGCCGGCATCTTCGAGCGCGTCTGAGCGCTAAGGGGCAGTTCATGCAGAGCAGCGAGCAGCCCGCGGTGCAATGGACGGAGATGGGCCTGCCCATCTCTGCCGGCGCCGGGCGCCTGGTGCTGCGCCAATGCCAGCCCGCGACGGGGAGGGCGCTGGCGCAGGTGGTCGTGGCCCCGGCCATGGGCGTGCTGCAAAGCTATTACCAGCAGTTCGCGAGCTGGCTGGCCGAGCAGGGCTATGGCGTGACCACCTTCGACTATCGCGGCCATGGCCTGTCGCTACAGGGGCCGCTGCGCGCGGCCAGGGCCGATCTGCTGGACTGGGTGCAGGACTGCCAGCGGGTTGCCGAGCAGCTCAAGCAGCAGTTTCCGGACCAGGCCCTGATCTGGATAGGCCACAGCTTGGGCTCGCAGCTGCCGGGGCTGGCGCCGACGGCCCTGCCCATCAACGGCCTGCTGTCCGTGGGCAGCGGCAGCGGCTACTGGCGCGACAACGCGGCGCCGACGCGGCGCCTGGTTCGGCTTTTCTGGTGGGGCATCGCTCCTCTGGCCACGGCGCTGTGCGGCGGCTTCCCGGGCCGCAAGCTGGGCATCATCGGAGACCTGCCGGCCGGCGTGCTGTGGCAATGGCGGCGCTGGTGCCTGAACCCCGACTACGGCATAGGCGTGGAAGGGCTCTGGGCCGCCGAGGCCTATGCGGCGGCGCGCTATCCGCTGCATGCGCTGTACTTCGAAGACGACGAGATGATGTCGCTGGCCAGCGTGCAAGCGCTGCTGGGCTGGTACAAGAACGCCCCGGGCCTGCTCGAGCGCGTGGATCCGGCGCTCGCTCCTTCGGGGCGCATAGGCCATATGGGGTATTTCCGAGAGGAGATGCGTGAGCTACTGTGGCGGCCGCTGTTGCCGCTGCTGCAGAGCTGGCGCCTGGGCGAGGGCGGTCCAGGCAAACCCTTGTTCGGGCCGCAAGAGTCACCTGCTTGACGGCTTTCATTCCCGGCTTTGCGCAACACTGAGATCCATGAGCACAGACATCCATCCTTTTGATCGCGCCATCGCCCTGGTGGCCACGGGAGTGCCGGGCCGCTACCAGGGGCAGGCCTCGCGGGATTACTGGAACATGGTGGGGCCCTATGGCGGCATCACGGCGGCCGCGCTGGTCCAGGCCATGCAGCAGCATCCGCAATGCCTGGGCGACCCCGTGTCCATCACCGTCAACTATGCGGCGGCCATGGGCGCCGGGGCTTTCGAGATCGATGCCGACCCCGTGCGTACCAACCGCTCCACCCAGCACTGGCTGCTGACGGTGAGACAGGCCGGCGAAGACGGCAGCCTGCAGGTGGTGACCACGGCCACGGCGGTGACGGCGGTGCGCCGCCAGACCTGGAGCGCGACCGACGCCCCCATGCCGGAGGTCCTGCCCGCGGCCGAGGTGCAGCGCGCGCCGGCCCTGGTTGATGCGGTGCAATGGCTCAAGCGCTACGAGATGCGCTTTGTGGACGGCATTCTGCCTGCGCACAGCGATGGCGCCGAGCGCGACAGCTGCACCCGGCTCTGGGTGAGGGACAATCCGCCGCGTCCGCTGGATTTCGCATCGCTGGCTGCGGTTGCCGATGTGTTCTATCCGCGGGTGTGGCTGCGCCGTGCCGCGCGCGTGCCGGCGGGCACGGTGTCCATCACCGTGTACTTCCACACGGGGCGCGACGAGCTGGCGGCGGCGGGCGAGGCTCCGCTGCTGGCGCAGGCGCGCGGGCAGGAGTTTCGCAACGGCTTTTTTGACCAGACGGCCCAGCTGTGGAGCGACTCCGGCCTGATGCTGGCCACCAGTCACCAGATCGTTTACTACAAGGAATAGGGCGCTCTCCGCAGCGCTTTCAGATTCACCCTACAAGGCAAGACCATGAGCGAAAACCAGGACATTCTGGTGCACACCGAAGACGGCGTGCGCACCATCACCTTCAACCGTGTGGACAAGAAGAACTCCATCACCGAGGCCATGTACACCCAGATGGCCGATGCGCTGGCCTCGGCCAAGGCCGACGCTGCCGTGCGGGTGGTGGTGTTCCAGGGCGATGTCGCCATCTTCAGCGCCGGCAACGACATTGCCGACTTCCTCAAGCAGGCGGCCACGCCCGGCGCCATGGGCGGCGATGCGCCGGTATGGCGTTTCCTGCAGGAAATCTCGGCCTTTCCCAAGCCGTTGATCGCCGCAGTCTGCGGCCCGGCCGTGGGCATAGGCACCACGCTGCTGCTGCACTGCGATCTGGTCTATGCGGGCGACAACGCGGCCTTTTCCCTGCCCTTCATCAACCTCGGCGTCTGCCCCGAGGCCGCCTCCAGCCTGCTGCTGCCGCAGATGCTGGGCTATCACCGCGCGGCCGAGGCGCTGCTGCTGGGCGAGCCCTTCATGGCCGAGGCCGCGCTTGAGGTGGGTCTGGTCAACCGCGTGGTGCCGCCCAGCGAATGCAACGCGCTGGCCCAGGCCCAGGCCAAGAAGCTGGCGCGCAAGCCCCTGTCTTCGCTGATGGAAACCAAGCGCCTGATGAAGGGCGGCCAGACCAGGGCCGTGAGCGAGCGCATCGCGGAAGAAGGCGCGGTCTTCGCGCGCATGCTGCGCGAACCTGCAGCCAAGGAAGCGCTGACCGCGTTCATGGAAAAACGGCAACCGGACTTCAGCAAGTGCTGAAGTCCACTGCTGCGCAGCAGCACGAGCGCAGCAAGGGGGGCGGTTTTCACCAAAAACGGCACCCGGACTTCAGCAAGTGCTGATGCCGACTGCTCGCGCCAGCGGCGCGAGCGCATTGAACTGACCGCGCCGGGCTGCTGGCGTCTGCCCCGGCGGTTCTCGAGCAGGTATATGACATCCCAAACCCCCCAGTCCCGTAAACAGGCCCAGGCCGCGGCCGAGGCCGTGCAGTTCGAGCCCGAGTTCATCGCCGGTCTGCGCGAGATTTTCGAGCGGCGCGTGGCCTTCAACCAGACCATAGGGCTGAAGATCGGCGAGATCACGCCCACGCTGGTGCAAGGCCGTCTGGCCATGCGTCCCGAGCTGATCGGGCATGCGGCCTACGAGCGCATCCATGGCGGCGTGATCAGCGCGGGGCTGGATTCCATGGGCGGGCTGGCCGTGATGGCGGCGATTGCGGCGCGCCATATGGACGACACGCCCATGGAGCGCCTGCATCGTTTTTCGCGGCTGGGCACCATCGACCTGCGCGTGGACTATATGCGTCCCGGCATAGGCAAGGAATTCCTGCTCACCGCCAAGGTGATCCGCCTGGGCTCGCGCGTGGCCAATACCCAGATGGAGTTTCTCTCCGCCGATGGCGAGCTGCTGTCCACGGGCACGGCGGCCTATATCGTCTCCTGAAATAAGAGCGCCTGGCGCTTTCTGTTTCTGGGCTGGCGGCGTAAATGCTGCCAGATCCTTCATTCTGTGAGTTCAGGCAATGCCTGCAAGTAGTTGAAACTTGTGAAAGCTTTGCTTACCGATATTGCGAGATGGCGGCAAATGTAGTCGCCCGTGCTGCCTAGGATACGGTTTTTCTGACAAGGAGATTCCTGCAATGGCTGTGCAAAACCCGTTCTTTGGCAAGCGCGATAGCGACAGTTTTTCTTCCCGTAATTCCGTCACGGGGTCGTCCGCAGGCAGTGCCGGCACGGGCAGCAATCTGGGCAGCTCCTTGAGCGGCAGTGTCTCGACATCCCCGAGCTCGCTGCGCGCGACGACCGCACCGGCCGCGCCCGCCCCCTCGTCCGAGGGCACGGGCGGCAGCAAGCTCACCGTGGGGCCGAACATCAAGCTCAAGGGCGTGGAAATCACGGACTGCGACACCCTGGTGGTGGAGGGCACGGTAGAGGCCACCATGAACTCGCGCGTCATCAAGATCGCGGAGCATGGTGCTTTTCACGGCACGGCGGAGATCGACATTGCCGAGATCCACGGCAAGTTCGACGGCACGCTCACCGTGCGCGAAAAGCTGGTGATCTACGGCTCGGGCAAGGTCAGCGGCAAGATCCGCTACGGCAAGGTGGTGATCGAGGAAGGCGGCGAGCTGACGGGACAGATCGAGGCGGGCAGGAGCTTGGCCGGCAGCGCTTCGGCGGGCAAGGCCGCAGGCAGCACCGAGAGCAATTCCGCCGGCATCTGAGTCTTGCGCGCACAGGCCATAAAAAAGCGACCCACGGTCGCTTTTTTCATGATGGCTGAGGGCCTCAGCTCTTCAGGGCCTGGGCTGCGATCTTCTCGCGCCAGGCACGGGTCTGCTCGGTATCCGGCAGGGCCTGGGGCTTGCCCGTGGCGTCGATGGCCACATAGGTCAGGCGCGCTTCCGTGACCTTCACATACTTGCCCTGGTCCGAGAAGCGTTCGGCAAACACTTCCACGTCCACGGCCACCGAGGTGCGGCCCACATGCTGGACGCCGGCATAGAACGACAGAATGTCGCCCACGCGCACGGGTTGCTTGAAGATGAACTCGTTGACGGCCACCGTCACCATGCGCGTGTGGCTGATGCGCTGGGGCAGGACGGAACCCGCGAGGTCCACCTGAGCCATGACCCAGCCGCCGAAGATGTCGCCGTTGGCGTTGACATCGGCCGGCATGGGGACGACTTTGAGAACCAGCTCCTTGTCTTCGGGCAAAGGCTGGGAGGGAAGGTCTGGACGAGGTGGCATTGGCACAATGGGAGAAAACAGAACTTCTCGAATTGTCCCAAATGCGCCGTGATAGTGGTTCCTCTAAGGATTTACCCTTAACTTCAACATCGACTTCCGGGGATTGGAGCGCGCTCAGGCGTCTGCTGCCTTATCTCTGGGAGTACAAGTGGCGCGTGCTGGCGGCCCTGCTGTTCATGGTTGGCGCCAAACTGGCCAATGTGGGCGTGCCGGTGCTGCTCAAGCATCTGGTCGATGCGCTGGACATCAAGACCGGTCAGGCGCAGGCGCTGCTGGTGGTGCCGGTGGGCCTGCTGGTGGCCTACGGGCTGCTGCGCTTTTCCTCGACCCTGTTCACCGAGCTGCGCGATCTGGTCTTTGCCAAGGCCACGCAGGGCACGTCGCGCTCGATCGCGCTATCGACCTTCGAGCATCTGCATGCTTTGAGCCTGCGCTTTCATCTGGAGCGCCAGACCGGCGGCATGACGCGCGACATCGAGCGCGGCGTGCGCAGCACCGAGTCGCTGATTTCGTATTCGCTGTATTCCATCCTGCCCACGCTGATCGAGATGGGCCTGGTGCTGGGCATTCTGGCGCTACGCTTCGACGTGTGGTTTGCGCTCATCACGCTGGCGGCCCTGGTCTTCTACATCGCTTTCACGGTGACGGTGACCGAGTGGCGCACGCGCTTCAGGAAGGAAGCCAATGCCCAGGAATCCGCGGCCCATACCAAGGCCATAGATTCGCTGCTCAATTACGAAACCGTCAAATACTTCAACAACGAGAAGTTCGAGGCCGAACGCTACGACGAAAACCTGGAAAAGCTGCGCCGCGTGCGGCTCAAGAGCCAGACCACGCTGTCCATGCTCAACTGCGGCCAGCAGCTCATCATCGGCGCGGCGCTGGTGGCCATACTCTGGCGCGCCACCCAGGGCGTGGTCGATGGGCGCCTGACGCTGGGCGATCTGGTCATGATCAATGCCTTCATGATCCAGCTCTATATCCCGCTCAACTTCCTGGGCGTGATCTACCGCGAGATCAAGCAAAGCCTCACCGATCTGGAGCGCATGTTCACGCTCATGGACAAGGAGCGCGAAGTGGCCGATGTGCCGGGCGCCAAGGCCCTGCATACCGGCAACCGGCCGCCCGAAGTGCGCTTCGAGCATGTGGACTTCGCCTACGACCCTGCGCGGCCCATTCTGCACGATGTGAGCTTCACAATCCCGGCGGGCAAGACCGTGGCCGTGGTCGGCCCCTCGGGCTCGGGCAAGAGCACGCTGGCGCGGCTGCTGTTCCGCTTCTATGACGTACAGGGCGGCCAGGTGCGCATTGCGGGCCAGGACATCCGCAGCGTGACCCAGGCCAGCGTGCGCGCCGCCGTGGGCATCGTGCCGCAGGACACGGTGCTGTTCAACGACACGGTCGAATACAACATAGCCTACGGCCAGCCCGGCGCCTCGCGCGAGCAGGTGGTGGCCGCGGCCAGGGCGGCGCGCATCCATGATTTCATCGAGGCCACGCCCCAGGGCTATGCGACGCGCGTGGGCGAGCGCGGCCTCAAGCTGTCGGGCGGCGAAAAGCAGCGTGTGGCGATTGCGCGCACCCTGCTCAAGAACCCGCCGATACTGATCTTCGACGAGGCCACCTCGGCGCTGGATTCGGCCAACGAGCGTGCCATCCAGAACGAGCTGCGCAGCGCCGCCCAGGGCAAGACTTCGCTGGTGATCGCGCACCGCCTGTCCACCGTGGTCGAGGCGCATGAAATCCTGGTCATGGAGGCCGGCCGCATCATTGAGCGCGGCACTCACGAGGCCTTGCTGGCCGCGGGTGGGCGCTATGCGCAGATGTGGAACCTTCAGCTCAATCAGCCCGAAACGCTGGCCGAGACCGAGTAGCCAGCACCGGTTCTGGAAGCCGCCTCCTGGGTGGCTTTTTTTCGCCCGAATATTGCTTGTATGTATACATTGAGATAGGTATTTTCCCTTTTAATTGCGGAAAAAACGCCATTTATTGATTTTTATGTATACATTCATTCCATCAAAAAAATACGCAGAGACATGACCCAAGCCATAGCCCCGGCCCTCATCGCCGAAGAAAGCCATTCCCAGGTCGTAAAGGTGCAGCTGCAGCTGCGCGAGATGATCCTGGCCGGAGAACTGGCGGCCGGGGAGCGCATCGCCGAGCTGGCCATCGTGGAGCGGCTGGGCATTTCCAGAACCCCGATTCGCGCGGCGCTGATGCGTCTGGAGCAGGAGGGCATGCTTGAAGCCATGGCCGGCGGGCGCGGCTATCGCGTGCGGGTGTTTTCCGAGGCCGATGTCTCAGATGCCATCGAGCTGCGCGGCACGCTAGAGGGCCTGGCCGCGCGCCTGGCCGCCGAGCGCGGCGTCGATGCCCAGCTGCTGGCGCGCGCCGCGCGCTGCCTGGATGCCATAGACCGCGTGCTCGATGCCGCAGGCTGGGGCGACGAAGCTTTTTCGCGCTATGTGGCGCTGAATTCCGAATTCCACGACGTGCTGCTCGAGATGTCGGGCAGCGCCTTCATGCAGCGCGAGCTGGAGCGGGTCAAGCGCCTGCCGTTCGCCTCCCCCTCGGGTTTCGTGGTCGCGCGTGCGGAATCGCCGCGTGCGCACCGCAGCCTGATGCTGGCGCAGGAGCAGCACCGGCAGGTGCTGGAGGCCATAGAGCAGCGCGAGGGCGCGCGCGCCGAAGCGCTGATGAAGGAGCACTCGCGCATCGCCCGGCGCAATCTGCGCGAGGCCATGGAATCACCGGAAACCGCGGGCGTTCCGGGCGCCCAGCTGATTCGCGCCGGACGCTAGAGCCGGCCCTGCCGCGGCCCGTGTCGCCGGCCTGAACACCACAAAGACAAGGAGATCCTCGATGAGCACCCCCAAGCCCAGTACTTTTCCACGCAATACCTGGTACGTGGCTGCGAAAGCGGCCGAAGTCCAGGACCAGCCCCTGGGCCGCCAGATCTGCGGCGAGCGCATGGTTTTCTACCGCGCCCAGGAGGGCCGGATTGCGGCCGTCGAGGATTTCTGTCCGCACCGCGGTGCGCCGCTGTCCCTGGGCCGGGTCTGCGAGGGCAAGCTGGTCTGCGGCTATCACGGCCTGGAAATGGGCTGCGACGGCAAGACCATCGCCATGCCGGGCCAGCGCGTGCGCGGCTTTCCCGCGATCAAGAGCTATGCGGTCGAGGAGCGTTACGGCTTCGTCTGGGTCTGGCCCGGCGACAGGGAGCAGGCCGACGCGGCGCTGATCCCGCAGCTGCAATGGCATGACAATCCCGAGTGGGCCTACGACGGTGGCCTGTTCCATATCAAGGCCGACTATCGGCTGATGATAGACAACCTCATGGATCTCACGCACGAGACCTATGTGCATGCGACGAGCATAGGCCAGGCCGAGATCGATGAGACGCCCTGCAAGACCGAGGTTCATGGCGAGGCCGAGGTCGTGACCAGCCGCTTCATGCAAGATATTCCCGCGCCGCCGTTCTGGCAGATGGCGCTGCGCAGCAATGGCCTGGCCGATGACGTGAACGTGGACCGCTGGCAGATCTGCCGCTTCACGCCGCCCAGCCATGTGATGATCGAGGTCGGCGTGGCCCATGCGGGCCAGGGCGGCTACGAGGCGGCCGATGCACACAAGGTCTACAGCGTGGTCGTGGACTTCATCACGCCCGAGACCGATGGCTCCATGTGGTACTTCTGGGGCATGGCGCGCAAGTTCAATCCCGGCGACGCCGCGGTCACCGAACAGATCCGCGCGGGCCAGCACAAGATCTTCAGCGAGGATCTCGAAATGCTGGAGCTGCAGCAGCGCAATCTGGCCGACTATCCCGAGCGCCAGCTGCTCAAGCTCAACATCGATGCGGGCGGCGTGCAGTCGCGCAAGATCATCGAGCGTCTGATTGCCGACGAGCAGGCCATGCCGGTCCTGCAGGCCGCCGTGGCCTGAGCTGCAGGCGATCAGGGAGAGACGATGCCCATGAATGCGGTAATCTCGAAGGCTGTCTCACCGCCAGCCTTTGTTTCGCCGCAGCATGCCATCTCCCGCCCCAGACCTGCTTTCCCTGGACCTCTACGACCAGCCCGGCCATCTGATCCGGCGCGCGCAGCAGATCGCCACGCAGCTGTTCCGCGATGTGCTCGGGCCCGATGTGACGCCGGTGCAGTACGCCATCCTGCGCATGCTGCAGGAGTCACCGGGCATAGACCAGGTGACGCTGGCGCGGCTGGTGGCGCTGGACAACTCGACCACGGCCGACATCGCAGCGCGCCTGGAGAGCAAGGGCTGGATTCACCGCGAGATCCTGCCTCGGCGCCAGCGCCGCCTGAGCCTCACGGCCGAGGGCGAGGCCATGCTGGCGTCCTTCGTGCCCAATGTGCACGAGCTGCGCCAGCGCATGCTCTCGGCACTGGAGCCCGAGGAGCAGGCGGAGTTCAAGCGCCTGCTGCGCAAGTTCGTGCAGCTGCACGATGCCGGCGAAGCCGCGGCCGAGCCGGATTCCGCCACGGACCGCAAATAACCGCAGTCCGCGGTCTGCCCGCGCCGGGTGCGGGTCCTCAGGCGCCATGACGGACTAGTCACGGCGCGGGAAATCCCTGACTGCATGCAAATCTTCATTCAGTAAACTGAATGAGATTAAGTATGCTGAATGAAAAAAGAAAACCACAGGAGACAACCATGAAACTGCGTATTTCCCGAACTCGGCCCGCAAGCGGCGCACAACCTTTGATGCAGGAGGTGCAGCCATGAGCCAGAACCTGCGCGCGCATCTGGACCAGCGGCCCATGACCGTGTTCCAGTGGTCTGTGGTGGGGGTCTGCATGGCCCTCAACATGATCGACGGCTTTGACGTGCTGGTCATGGCCTTCACCGCTTCCTCCGTCTCGGCGCACTGGAAGCTCGGCGGCGCCGAGCTGGGCTTTCTGCTCAGCGCCGGCCTGTTCGGCATGGCTGCCGGATCGCTGCTGCTGGCCCCCTGGGCCGACAAGCTCGGGCGCCGGCCGCTGATCCTGGCCTGCCTGGCGATCTCGGGAGTCGGCATGCTGGCCTCGGCCTGGAGCCAGACGCCGACGCAGCTGGCCGCGCTGCGCGTGCTCACGGGCCTGGGCGTGGGCGGCATTCTGGCCTGCAGCAATGTGATTGCCAGCGAATATGCGTCCCAGCGCTGGCGCAGCCTGGCCGTGACCCTGCAGTCCACCGGCTATGCGCTGGGCGCCAGCATAGGCGGCAGCATTGCGGTCTGGCTGCTCGCCCACCAGGGCTGGCGCTCGGTCTTCATGTTCGGCGGCGCTTGCACGCTGGCGGTGTTCGTGATCGCCTGGTTTGCGCTGCCGGAGTCGCTGGACTTTCTGCTGGCCCGCCGCCCCAAGGGCGCGCTGGAGCGGCTGAATGCGCTGATGGTGCGGCTGGGCCTGCCGGCGCTGGCCTCCATGCCTGCGGCGGCCGACGCCGGGGGCGCGGCCAAGCCGCGCGGCCCGCTGCAGCTGTTCTCCGCGGGTCTGCGCCGGCCCACGCTGCTGGTCTGGCTGTCCTTTTTCTCGGTGATGTTCGGCTTTTACTTCGTGATGAGCTGGACGCCCAAGCTGCTGGCCGCTTCGGGGCTCACGGCGGAGCAGGGCGTGACCAGCGGCGTGCTGCTGAGCCTGGGCGGCATTCTGGGCGCCACGCTGCTGGGCCTGCTGGCGGCGCGCTTTGCGATTCACCGCGCTCTGGCGGTCTTCATGCTGATCACGGCCGTGCTGCTGTGCTTTCTGGTCGGCAGCTCCGGCGCGCTGTGGGTCTCGTATGCGCTGGCTTTTCTGATCGGCGTCTTTGTGAACGGCTGCGTGGCCGGCCTGTATGCGATCGCTCCCGCGGTCTACGGCAGCGAGGTGCGAGCCACCGGCGTGGGCTGGGGCATAGGCGTGGGGCGCATAGGCGCCATCGTCTCGCCGCTGGTGGCGGGCGGATTGCTCGATGCGGCCTGGTCGCCGAGCCAGCTGTATGTGGGCTATGGCGTGGCCTTTGTGTTCGCGGCCGTCATCGTTTCGCTGCACCGCATCGAAGGCCCCTCGGCCTCCCGTTCCGGCAATGGCGGTGCGGCCGCGCTGGCCGCGCACTGAGCGCCAACAGGAGACACCATGACTCAAACCGTTCAGGCGCCGCTGGCATCGCTGCCGTCTTTCCCGTTGGACCAGTGGTATGTGGCGGGCTTTTCCTGGGAGTTGAAGGATGCGCCGCTGGCCCGCACCCTGCTGGGCCAGCCCCTGGTGCTGTTCCGCACCGCCGACGGCCAGGTCGCCGCGCTGGAGGACCGCTGCTGTCACCGCGAGCTGCCGCTGTCTTGCGGCACCGTCGAGGACAGGGGGCTGCGCTGCGGCTACCACGGAATGCTGTACGACCATGGCGGGCGCTGCCTGGAGATTCCCGGCCAGGAGCGCATTCCGGCCAAGGCCTGCGTCAAGTCCTTCGAACTGCGCGAGCGCGACCAGATTCTCTGGATCTGGATGGGCACCACGCCCGATTCCCGGCCCGCCGCAGAGCCGCCGGCCTATGCGGTGCATAGCGATCCGGACTACCGCTTCGGCGGCGGCGTCTATCACTACGATGCGCCCTACCAGCTGATCCACGACAACCTGCTGGACCTGAGCCATCTGGGCTATGTCCACCTCAAGACCATAGGCGGCAACGCCAGCATCCACATGAATGCAGAGCTCAAGGTCAGCCAGGAGGGCGATTCGGTCAAGGTGGTGCGCTGGATGCCCGACTCCGAGCCGCCGCCAACCTATGCGGCGGCCTGGCCCTTTAAGGGGCGCATCGACCGCTGGCAGGAGGTCGAGTTCCATCCCTCGCATGTGCGCATCTGGACCGGTGCCATGGACAAGGACGCGGACCGGCTCGACAACCCGCAGCGCCAGGGTTTCCACATGCGCGGCTTTCACGGCGTGACACCGGAAACCGAGACCTCGGCCCATTACTTCTGGACCATCGCCACCAATCCGCATCCCGGGATGCAGGACCCGACGCAGCTGGTGATCGATCAGACGGCGGCCACCTTCGAGGAAGACAAGGTGGTGATCGAGGCCCAGTTCCGCAACCAGCAGCGTTTTGGCTCGCGCCCCGTGGTCGACATCCACGTGGACGTCGGGCCCAACCGCGCGCGGCGCGTCATAGAGCGCCTGCGCGCAGCCAGTGCCAGGGCCCGGGAGGGCGTGGCGCCGGCATGAGCAAGGAAGAGAAAGCATCCCCATGAGTCAAGACACCACCCTCGAGGTGCGCATTGCGCGCAAGCAAGCCGAGGCCCAGGACATCTGCAGCCTGGAGCTGCTGCCGCTGGACGGGCAAAGCCTGCCCGCCTTCGGCGCGGGCGCGCATATCGATGTGCACCTGCCTGGCGGCCTGGTGCGCCAGTATTCGCTGAGCAATGACTGCGCCGAGTCCGACCGCTATGTGATCGCTGTGCTGCGCGAACCCGCCTCGCGCGGCGGCTCGGCCGCCGTGCACGAGCAGCTGCAGGCCGGTCAGCAGATCACGATCAGCGCGCCGCGCAACCATTTCGCTTTGCATTCCCAGGCGCAGAAGCACCTGCTGCTGGCCGGGGGCATAGGGATCACGCCGATTCTGGCCATGGCGCGCCAGCTGGCGCGCGAGGGCGCGGATTTCGAGCTGCACTACAGCGCCCGGGCGCGCGAGCGCATGGCTTTTGCCGCCGCCATCGAGTCCGCCACCTGGGCTGGGCGGGCGCGCCTGCATGTGGACGATGCCGGCGGCAAGCCGCAGCTGGACCTGGTCGCGCTGCTGGCCCAGGTCAGCCCGGAAACGCATCTGTATGTCTGTGGTCCCAAAGGCTTCATGGATGCGGTGCTGGCCACGGCCAAGGGCGCGGGCTGGCCTCAGGAACAGCTGCACTACGAGTTCTTTGCGGGCGAGGTGGAGCGCCGCGCCGACGACGCGGGCTTCGAGGTCGAGGTGGCCAGCACCGGCCAGGTGGTGCGCGTGGCGCCCGAGCAGACCGTGGTGCAGGCGCTGGAGTCCATAGGCGTATGCGTGCAGACCTCGTGCGAGCAGGGCGTCTGCGGCACCTGTTTGACGCGGGTGCTGGCGGGCGCGCCCGACCACAGAGACATGTACCTGACCGAGGAGGAGCAGGCCGCTGGCGACCAGTTCATGCCCTGCTGCTCGCGCGCGCTCTCGGGGCGGCTGGTACTGGATCTCTGACTGCGGATCGTTGCCGGCCCTTGTCCCATGGGACGACAGGGCTGGCGGCATGCGCTCACAATAGCCGTTCCGAGATGAAACCTGCCGCCATCGGGCGGCGCGCCCCGCCAGTCATGAAGCCTGTTCTACTTGTCCTGAATTTCCAGACCGAAGCCCATCTGCATCAGATGGCGCAGAGCTTTCCCGATTTCGAGCTGATCTATGCGCCCGATGCCGAGCAGGCCGAGGCCGCGATTGCCGTGCACGGTGCGCGTGTGCGCAGCATCTGCACGATAGGTGCCACGGGTCTGTCGGCCGCGCAGATGCAGCGCATGCCTGAGCTGGCGCTGGTCTGCGCCATGGGCGCCGGTTACGAGAACATCGACGTGGCCTACGGCAAGGCCCATGGCATTGCCGTGGGCAACGGCGTGGGCACCAACGACGAATGCGTGGCCGATCACGCCATGGGCCTGCTGATCGCCGCCGTGCGCGGCATTGTGAAGCTGGACAAGGCCACGCGTGCTGGCGTGTGGCGCTCGGCTCTGCCGCTGCCGCCCAATGTCTCGGGCAAGCGCCTGGGCATACTCGGCCTGGGCACGATAGGCGCCAAGATCGCCAAGCGCGCGGCCGCATTCGACATGGAGATCGGCTATCACAACCGCAAGCCGCGCGAGGGCGTGGACTATCGCTATTTCGACGAACTGCTGGCACTGGCGACCTGGGCCGATGTGCTGCTGGTGGCCACGCCCGGCGGCGCTTCCACCCGCCATCTGATAGACGCGTCGGTGCTGGCGGCACTGGGCGAGCAGGGCGTGGTGGTGAATATCGCGCGCGGCTCCGTGATCGACACCCAAGCCCTGGCCGAGGCCTTGCGTGCGGGTCGGCTGGCCGGTGCCGGCCTGGATGTCTACGAAAGCGAGCCTTTGCCGCCCCAGGAACTGATAGCGCTCGACTCCGTGGTGCTCACCCCCCATGTGGGCGGCTGGTCGCCAGAGGCCGTGCAGAACTCGGTGGATCGCTTTATCGCCAATATGCGCAACCATCTGGACGGCAAGCCGCTGGTCTCGCCGATCTAGCTCCGCAGCCGGCTCAGCGCCCCAGAGCCGCTGCCAGGTGCAGCAGGCCCAGGGCCAGGCAGATGGTCGACGAAACTCTCCAGAACCTGATGCTGTTGCCTTGGAACAAGGGCCTGAGCCAGGGCACGGCCGCGGCTCTGGCAAGAAAGACGGTGCCGGCCAGCGCCAGCACCGGACGCAGTCCGGGCAGAGGGCCTAGCAGGCCGGCACCCGATAGGGCGTATGCGGTCAGCAGCGAAAGCAGGGAGCCAATGGCTGCCGAGATCAGCGGCGGATACCAGTGGCCGGCCTCGACCAGCCCTGCGATGCGCTCGCCAGCACCCAGCAGGCGCAGCCCGTGTGCGCCCCAGAAGATGCAGGCCAAGTGGGCGACAGCGGCTGCCGCATCCAGCAATGCGGCGGCCATTGAAGAGAGGCGGGCGAGCTCCTGCATGGCTTAGCGCAGCAGTGCCAGCAGACCGGCGGCCAGCAGGCACAGCGCGGTCTGCAGTCCGCGCCTTGGCACCGAGAACCAGCAGGCGCGCGCTATCCACAGATAGCCGGTCACCATGGCCAGCGCCCAGATGGTCAGCAGAGGATGGCCGGCAAACAGCCGGGCATCGCTGACGGCCAGCCCGGCAAGTATGGTGCCGAAGCCGATCGCACCGAGGCTGTGGCTGGCATTGAAGCCCAGCCAGGCGCGCCACATATCGGTCTCGCGCGTGATGTGCATGGGTGTGCGGCGCATGGCCGCGATGAGTGCGGGATCGATGGGGTCCAGGCGCTGGCCGCGCAGCGTATAGAGCAGGTGGACGGCACCCAACGCAGTCATCAGCAGGCCGGCGAGCGCGATCAGTGTGGCGGGCCAGTTCATATGCGGGCCTCGCGTGGTCCGGTGTGCGGCGATAGGTTTGGCATGGTGCTGTCGGAACAAGGCGGTGAAGGCACTGTAGTCGTTAAACTCGTGGGCTAAAACTCGTCTTGAGCTCAGGTTTTGCCATATGCCTTCCGCTTCACCGAAAACCCTCGTGCCTGCGAATAGAAGACGGCCTGTGCAGGCGCGTTCACAGCGCACGGTGGCCGCCATCTTGCAGGCTGCGGCTCAGATTCTGGTCAAGGAGGGAGAGGCCGCGCTCACGACCAACTATATCGCCGAGCGCGCCGGGGTTTCCATAGGCACGCTCTACCAGTATTTTCCGGATAAGCGGGCGGTCTGCCATGCGCTGGTGGATGGACAGCGGCGCGAAGCCATCGCCGCCATCGAAGCCTGGCTGGACCAGGCCTCGCGCGAGCTGCTGCCGGCTGCGCAGGTGGCCAGGGGCGTAGTCGCGCGCATAGTCACCGGCTTTGCGGGCTGCACGCCGGCGCAGCGCAAGCTCGCGCGCTTTGCCTGGCGCCAGGACGAGGACGAGCGCATTGCGCTGTCCATGCGCGAGACCGCCGAGCGCATGGCCGCCCATTTGCAGCGCTGGGGTGGTCCGTCGCTGTCCTATGCGCGCCTCTATGTCGCCACGCGCGCCGTGCTTGGCACGGTGCGCTTTGCTGCGCTGGAGGGCTCGCCGCTGATCGCCTCGGGCGTGCTCGAGGAACTGCTGTGCGAGATGGGGGGGCGCATGTTGCTGGAGTCTGCGGCCGAATAAAAAATCCCCGCGCGGAGAACTCCGGCGGGGATTTGCGATGAGCGCCGGCCCGGCTTACTTCTGGCTGGCGGTGATGGCTTTCTCGGCCTTGTCCACCAGGGAGGCGCCGACCTGGCTCTTCCACTTTTCATAGACGGGGCGGGTGGCTTTGACGAAGGCTTCGCGCTCGGCGGCATTGGGCGTGGTCACGGTCACGCCCAGGCCGGCCAGCTCCTTGAGCAGGGGCTTGTCGGCCTCCACCAGACCCTTGCGCGCGATGGCGATTTCTTCCTTGGCGGCATCCAGCGCGGCCTGGCGCACGATGTCCTGATCGGCCTTGCTCCAGCTATTCCAGATGTCCTTGTTGACCACGAAGATCAGCGGATCGTTCATATAGCCCCACATGGTCATGTGCTTCTGACCCACGGACTGCAGCTTGGCCGCCATATAGACCGAGACGGGGTTCTCCTGGCCATCCACGGCGCCGCTGGCCATGGCGGGCTGGGCATCGGCCCAGCTCATCTGCGTGGGGTTGGCGCCCAGGGCCGTGAAGGTGTCCAGGAACAGCGGCGAGCCCACGACGCGCACCTTCATGCCCTTGAGGTCGGCAGGTGTCTTGATCGCATGCTTGGAGTTGGAGATTTCGCGGTAGCCGTTCTCGCCCCAGGCCAGAGGCACGACGCCGCCTTTTTCCAGGGTCTTGAAGATTTCCTGGCCCACTTCGCCCTGGGTCACGGCATCCACGGCCTTAAAGTTGGGGAACAGGAAGGGCATGGAGAACAGGTTCAGCGACTTGATCTGGGGCGACCAGTTGATGGTCGAGCCCACGGCCATGTCGATCACGCCCTGGCGCAGCGCGGAAAACTCGCGCGTCTGGTCGCCCTGCACCAGCGAGGTGCCGGGATAGAGCTTGATGTTGATGCGGCCCTGGGTGCGCTCGCGCACCTTGTCGGCCCACAGCTCGCCGCCCTTGCCCCAGGGGAAGGCCGTGCCCAGCACCAGGGACATGCGATATTCGCTCTTGTACTTGGTGTCGGCCATGGCCATGGGGGAGGCAAAGGCGAGGGCTGCAGCGGCCGCCACGGCGGAGGTCAGAAAGGTACGCAGTTTCATTTTTGGTGTCTCCTTGGATGAATTCGAAACGGTGAAATGACAGACGTCAGTAGCCCAGCTTTGCCGGGAGCCATAGCGCCAGTTGGGGGAAGGCAATCACCAGCAGCATGACGATGAACATGGCCAGCAGCATCCAGCCGACCCAGCGCACGGTGGACTCCATGCGCACGCCGGCGATGCGGCAGCTGACCATCAGGTTCACGGCCAGCGGCGGCGTGAACTGGCCTAAAGCGACCTTGAGCGTGAGGATCACGCCGAACCACACGGGATCCCAGTGGTAGTGGTTCATGATGGGCAGCAGCAGCGGCACAAAGATCAGGAAGATCGAGATACCGTCGAGGAACATGCCCACGGTGATCAGCAGCAGAATCAGCAGGCCCAGCACGCCGTATTCGCCGAGACCGGAATTGACGATGGCATTGGCCACCGGGTCGATCACGCCCAGCGTGGACAGCGAGAAGGCGAAGATGCCAGCCAGCGAGACCACGAGCAGGATCACGGCAGACAGTTCGCCGGCCTCGCGCAAAATGGTGAACAGGTCGCGCACGCCGATGGTGCGGTGAATCACCATGCCCACGAACAGGCCGTAGAACACGGCCACCACGGCGGCTTCGGTGGGTGTGAACCAGCCCATGCGCATGCCGCCCAGGATCAGCACGGGGGCGGCCAGGCCCCAGGCCGCTTCCTTGAAGCTCTTCCAGAACGGCGGGCGGGGCATGGAGGCTTCGAGCGCCCCCATCTTGTGCTTGCGCGCCATCCACACGGCGGGAATGATGAGCGCCACGCCGGCCAGCACGCCGGGAATCATGCCCGCAGCAAAAAGCGCGGGCACCGAGGCACCGGGCACCAGCACCGAGTAGATGATGAACGCGACCGAGGGAGGGATCAGGATGTCGGTGGCTGCGGCTGCGCCGACCACGCTGGCCGAGAAGCTCTTGGGGTAGCCGGCGCGGCTCATGGCCGCGATCATCACCCCGCCCACGGCGGCCGCATTGGCCGGCCCCGAGCCCGAGATGCCGCCCAGGAACATGGCCACGGCAATCGCCACCAGGGGCAGCATGCCGGGGCCGCGGCCGACGATGGCGACGGCAAAGTTCACCAGGCGCAGCGCCACACCCGAGCGGTCGAAGATGGAGCCGACCAGCACGAACATGGGGATGGCCAGCAGCGGGTACTTACCCAGTCCCGCATAGAAGTTCTGCGGCACGGCCAGCAGGCCGAACCACTGGGCATCGGCATTGGCCAAGGCAATGGCGGCGGCGCCGGCCAGGCCCAGGGCCGCACCTATGGGCACGCCCACGAACATCAGGCCCAGGAAGGCGACAAACAGCAGGGTGGCGATCATGCGATCTCCTTGCTGTGGTCTTTTTCCACGGGCTGGTCGGGGAAGGCGCCGGGTTTGCCCTGGCGGATGAACAGGCCGATGGCGCGGGCGGTGATCAGCGCCGACACGATGGGCAGCCAGACCGAATACCACCACTGGGGTATGCCGATGCCGGGCGAGGTTTCCTCGAAGCGGAAATCGTCCCAGACCACGCGCATGCTGAGCACGGCTATCAGCGCAAACAGCAGCGCCACCATCAGCGAGCCGAAGCGCGCCAGCGCCTTGCGGCGCGAGGCCGAGCCGCTATCGGAAAAGAATTCGATGCGGATGTGCTGGTCGCGGGCCACGGCGGCCGAGCCGGCCACCAGGGCCAGCGCAATCATCAGAAAGACGGAAATTTCCTCGGTCCAGGCGAAGGAGGAGTCGGTGAAATAGCGCACCAGCACATTGGCAAAGGTGATCAGGGCCAGTGCGGCCATGATGATCACGGTGAGCCAGTCTTCAAGGCGCAGCGAGCGAGGTTCGCCGGGGAGCGTGCCGGAGTCGGCCGCACCATCGGTCTCGGGAGGAGTGGAGGACATGAACGCGGGAAGTCAGAAAAACACATATGGATCAGGGCAGGCCGCACGAATGACGTGATCTGCGCGCACTCGAGGAGAATGCCCTTATGTAGTCCCTCGACCTTCGCGGCGTTGTGCACCGGGATGGCGTGGAGCGGGTAAGCACATCGGATGGATGTGAGCAAATATTACCAAGGTATCTATGTCTCAGGGCCCAGCTTGGGCAGCAGGCATTTCCCTAGGCCCGGCCAAGGCCGCCGCGGGGCATGCTTGGAGCTGTTGCACAGTCATGGTGCAGGGCAGCGGATAATGGGAGCCTATGGAAACCAAATGGCTTGAAGATTTCGTCAGCCTGGCTGAAACCCGCAGTTTCAGCCGCTCGGCCCAACTGCGCCATGTCACGCAACCCGCGTTCTCGCGCCGCATCCAGGCGCTGGAGGCCTGGGCCGGCACCGACCTGGTCGACCGCAGCTCCTATCCCACGCGTCTGACGCCCGCGGGCAAGACCATGTACGAGCAGGCACTGGAGATACTGCAGTCACTGCAGAGCACGCGCACCATGTTGCGGGCCCATGTCAGCGCGGGCAAGGGCATGGTGGGCTTTGCCGTGCCCCACACCCTGGCCTTCACCTTCTTCCCCAACTGGGTCTCGGCCGTGCACGAGAAGTTCGGCCCGTTCCGCAGTCGTTTGTTCGCGCTCAATGTGCATGATGCGGTGATGCGCCTGGTGGAAGGCGGTTGCGATCTGTTGATTGCCTACTATCACTCGTCCCAGCCTTTCCAGCTGGACCCGGCCCGCTATGAAATGGTGAGCCTGGGGCATGAGGTGCTGGCGCCGTATTCCAAGCCCGATGCCGAAGGCCAGCCCATCTTCGCCCTGCCGGGCCGCCAGGGTCAGCCCCTGCCGTATCTGGGCTATGCGGCCGGCGCCTATCTGGGCCGGGTGACGGAGCTGATCCTCAAGGAGTCGGCCGAAGCCGTGCACCTGGAGCGGGTCTATGAAACCGATATGGCCGAGGGCCTCAAGGCCATGGCCCTGGAAGGCCATGGCGTGGCCTTCCTGCCCTATAGCGCGGTGCGCGGCGAGCTGGAGTCCGGCCGCCTGGTGCGCGCCGTGCCCGACGGCATGAACGGCTTTCAGATGGATATGGAAGTGCGCGCCTACCGCGAAAAGCCCACCGGGGATGCGCCCCAGGGCGTGGCCGCCGCGCTGTGGAACTTCCTCAAGGAGCAGGGCGAATCCGCCAGCGGCGAGGCCAAGGCCGTATAGCCTAGGGACTGTTGTTTTTTCTTCAAAAGGGCCATCTAGCCCTTTTTTTGCTTGTGTGAACGCTATGAGGTGGTTTCAAGCATTTTCTAGGTAAAAACCCTGAGGTTATGCATGGGGTTAATACCAAATATGCAAGTTGCGCATAAGGCCTTTTGCTATCGGCATTGGCTTGCCATGTAGCGAAAGCATTAGAGTTCGCAGCTTGCACAAAACGAGGTGCTGTATTGCAATGCAGGAATAAGCCGGAGAGTGGGTGTTCGCATGCTCCTACTTTCTAGGGAAAAGTCCTAGAAATGTTTGCGTTGCAGCCATCTTCATGACTGCACAATGGGGTGCAGTACATTTGTTGACGCGGCTTGTCTACCCTCACAAAGGGCAGTGCGTCGATGACAAGCGTTTTTGGGCCTTACCAATAGGAGATCCGTATGAAGAAGCATTTGTTGGCCATTGCCGTGACCGCACTGGCAGCAGGCAGCGTGTTTGCACAGGCCAATGACACCCTGGCCAAGATCAAGTCCTCCGGCAGCGTCACCCTGGGTGTGCGCGAGTCTTCCGGCCTGGGCTATACGCTGGGCAATGGCAAGTATGTGGGCTTCCATACCGAAATGGGCGAGCGCATCCTGCACGACATCCAGAAGCAGCTGGGTCTGTCCAAGCTGGAGATCAAGTACCAGCCCGTGACCTCGCAAAACCGTATTCCCCTGGTGCAGAACGGCACGGTGGACATCGAGTGCGGCTCCACCACCAACAACACGGCCCGTCAAAAGGATGCTGCCTTCGCCTTCACCACCTATGTGGAAGAAGTGCGCATCGCCACCCGTGCCAACTCTGGCATTCAGAGCATCAAGGACCTGAACGGCAAGACCATTGTGACCACCACGGGCACAACTTCCGTGCAGACCCTGCGCAAGAACAAGCGCGCCGACGGCCTGACCTTCAAGGAAGTCATGGGCAAGGATCACGCCGACAGCTTCCTGATGCTGGAAACCGGCCGTGCCGACGCCTTCATCATGGACGGCTCCATCCTGGCGGCCAATATCTCCAAGTCCAAGGCCCCCAGCGACTACAAGATCGTCGGCGAAGTGCTGTCGGTGGAACCCATCGCCTGCATGCTGCGCAAGGACGACCCCGCCTTCAAGAAGGCCGTGGATGACTCCATCGTGCGCCAGATCAAGGATGGTTCCCTGACCAAGCTGTACGACAAGTGGTTCCTGCAGCCGATTCCTCCCAACAATGTGAAGATCGGTCTGCCGCTGTCCGAAGCCACCAAGGAAGCCTGGGCACACCCCAACGACAAGCCCATGGAAGCTTACGAAGTCAAGTAATCCCGCCCTATAGGTGTACCGCCCCTTCTGACACGCGGTTGGAAGGGGCTTTTTTGTTGCGAGGTCCGGCCGGCGCCGGTCCTCATAAACCAAGAATTCAAGAGGTGCTCGTATGAGTTGGGATTGGCAGGTGTTCTGTCAGGACACCATAACCCAGGAGGTCGGGCAGAGCTGTTTCGGCAAGAACGGTGACATCACCTACATGGACTGGATGCTGTCGGCCTGGGGCTGGACCGTTTCGGTTGCGCTGCTGTCGCTGGTCATCGCCCTGGTGCTGGGAGCGGCGATCGGTACCTTGCGTACCTTGCCCGATCGTCCCTGGATCGTGCGCCTGGGCAATGCCTGGGTCGAACTGTTTCGCAATATTCCGCTGCTGGTACAGGTTTTCATCTGGTACCACGTGGTTCCCTCCATCTTTCCGGCGATGAAGTCCCTGCCGGGCTTTGTGCTGGTGGTGTTTGCCATTGGCTTTTTCACCTCGGCACGTATTGCCGAGCAGGTGCGCTCCGGCATCCAGGCCTTGCCGCGCGGCCAGCGCTATGCGGGCATGGCCGTGGGTTTCACCACCTTCCAGACCTATCGCTATGTGCTGCTGCCCATGGCGTTCCGCATCATCATTCCGCCGCTGACCAGCGAGGCCATGAACGTGTTCAAGAACTCGTCCGTGGCGTTTGCCGTGTCCGTGGCTGAACTGACCATGTTTGCCATGCAGGCGCAGGAGGAGACTTCGCGCGGCGTGGAGATCTACATGGCGGTGACGGCGCTGTATGTGATTTCCGCTTTCATCATCAACCGCATCATGGCTTTCATCGAGAAGCGCTCTCGCGTGCCCGGCCTGATCGCTGCCAGCGGTGGAGGCCACTGATATGAATCTCAACCTCGACTGGTCGTTTTTCTCGGGGGACCTGTTCCGTGACTTCGTGCTGAAAGGTCTGTACTTCAGCGTGTCGCTGACCGTGATCGCCACGCTGGGCGGCATCTTCTTCGGCACCTTGCTGGCGCTGATGCGTCTGTCGGGCAAGAAGTGGCTGGACCTGCCGGCCACCATCTATGTCAACGGCATGCGCTCCATTCCGCTGGTGATGGTGATCCTGTGGTTCTTCCTGCTGATGCCCATGCTCATCGGTCGGCCCATCGGCGCGGAAACCTCGGCCATCATCACCTTTGTGGCGTTTGAAGCGGCCTACTTCTCCGAGATCATGCGTGCGGGCATCCAGTCCATTCCGCGCGGCCAGGTCTTTGCGGGCCAGGCTCTGGGCATGACCTATGCCCAGAACATGAAGCTGGTGGTCCTGCCCCAGGCCTTCCGCAACATGCTGCCCGTGCTGCTGACGCAGACCATCATCCTGTTCCAGGACACCTCGCTGGTCTATGCCATCGGTGCCTACGACATGCTCAAGGGCTTCGAGATTGCCGGCAAGAACTTCGGCCGTCCCATCGAGTCCTATCTGGCTGCGGCCGTGACCTACTTTGTCATCTGCTACGCGCTGTCCTGGTGCGTCAAGCGCCTGCACAAGAAGATCGCCATCATCCGTTAAGCCTGCTCCCTCCGAGGAATTGCAATGATTGAACTCAAGAACGTTTCCAAGTGGTACGGCAGCTTCCAGGTGCTGACCGATTGCTCCACCAATATCCAGAAGGGCGAGGTGGTGGTGGTGTGCGGGCCTTCGGGCTCGGGCAAGTCCACGCTGATCAAGACCATCAATGCGCTGGAGCCCTTCCAGAAGGGCGAGATCTTTGTGGACGGCACGGCCGTGCACGATCCCAAGACCAATCTGCCCAAGCTGCGCAGCCGCGTGGGCATGGTGTTCCAGCACTTCGAGCTGTTCCCCCACCTGTCGGTGACGGAGAACCTGACCATCGCCCAGATGAAGGTGCTGGGCCGCAATGCGGACGACGCCAAGAAGCGCGGCCTCAAGATGCTGGACCGCGTGGGCCTGACCGCCCACAAGGACAAGTTTCCGGGCCAGCTCTCGGGCGGCCAGCAGCAGCGCGTGGCCATTGCGCGTGCGCTGTCCATGGACCCCATCGTCATGCTGTTCGACGAGCCAACTTCGGCGCTGGACCCCGAGATGGTCGGCGAGGTGCTGGACGTGATGGTGGGCCTGGCCAACGAAGGCATGACCATGATGTGCGTGACCCACGAAATGGGCTTTGCGCGCAAGGTGGCCAGCCGCGTGATCTTTATGGACGTGGGCGGCAAGATCCTCGAAGACTGCTCCAAGGACGAGTTCTTCGGCCACCCCGAGAACCGCCAGCCGCGTACCAAGGACTTCCTCAACAAGATCCTGCAGCATTGAAGCAGTAGATCACCAAGACAAAGGCGCTCGCAAGAGCGCCTTTTTTGTGCCCGAAAACCGGCGCAACCTGAAGCCAGGGACAGAAAGCAAGGGCCTGCGCCGGCCGCGCCGCCCGTAGCGATGCTGTCGTCCTCCTCCCATAGCGTGTACAGAGAGGGGGAAGGCGCGAAGCGCCTCAGGGGGCGTCCCTCATCAAAGTACTTTGGCCAAACAGGCTTTGCACCAGATCCACCACCAGCTCGGCGGTCTGGTTGCGCAGATCGAGGGCGGGGTTGAGCTCCACGATATCGAGCGAGGCCAGGCGGCCCGTGTCGGCGATCATCTCCATGCACAGCTGGGCCTCGCGGTAGTTGGGGCCGCCGCGTACCGGAGTGCCGGTGCCGGGCGCGATGTCGGGGTCGAGAAAATCCACGTCGAAGCTCAGATGCAGATGCACGTCGCTGTTCTGTGGCCCGTTCACGCCCGCCAGCGCGCGGCGCATGACTTCGCGCATGCCCAGCTCGTCGATGGCACGCATGTCGTAGACCTCCAGACCGAGTTCGCGGATCATGCTTTTCTCGCTCCCGTCCACGCTGCGCAGCCCAATCTGGCAGAAGGCCGATGCAGGCAGAGCGGGCACGGCGCCCGACAGCGCGGCCAGCGATTTCGGCCCGCGCCCGCAGAGGCTGGAGACGGGCATGCCGTGCAGATTGCCGGTGGGCGAGCTCTCGGGCGTGTTGCAGTCCGAATGCGCATCCAGCCACAGCACGCGCAGGCGCTTGCCCGTAGCGCGGCAGTGCCTGGCCACGGCGCTGATCGAGCCCGTGGCCAGGGTGTGGTCGCCGCCCAGCAGGATGGGCAGCCGTTTTTGCTGCAGCAGCTGCAAGACCGTGTCGTGCGCGATCCGGTTCCAGGCCAGGCACTCGGCCAGATTGCGCATGCCCTGGGCATCGCGTTCGCCGCGCGGATTGGGCGGTCCGGCCAGATTGCCGAGATCCTGCACCGCCACGCCCAGGCGTTGCAGCGCCGGGGCCAGCTGGGCCACGCGCAGTGCGTCGGGCCCCATGGCCGCGCCCAGGCGCGAAGCGCCCACATCGGTAGGCAGGCCTATCAGCGTGGCCTGGATCTGGCCGGTTGCGGCAACGGTATGGCTGGCGTGTTCCATGGTCATGCGGTTTTGCGTTGATGAAGTCCCAGGACCTGGCCGGTTTGCGCGCTTCGCACCATGGCGAACAGGTCCTTGGGATCGCTCAGCGTGGGTACGAGCTCGATCTGCGACAGCAGCCCCGTGCGGCGCGCCAGCGCGTGCATGGTGCGCAGGGCCGAGTAGTCTTCGAGCGCAAAGCCCACCGAGTCGAACAGGGTGATCTGCTGCGGCGAGCTGCGGCCCGGCGCCAGGCCCTGGAGCACGCGCCAGAGCTCGGTGACGGCGAAGTCGGCGGGCATTTGCTGCAGCTCGCCCTCGATGCGGGTCTGCGGCTCGTATTCGACGAAGACCTGGGCGCGCCGCAGCAGGCCGGCCTCGAGCTCGGTCTTGCCCGGGCAGTCGCCGCCCACGGCATTGATGTGCATGCCGGGCTCGGCCAGGTGCTCGGGCAGGACGGTGGCGCGGGTCTTGTCGGCCGTGGCCGTGGTCACGATATCCGCGCCCTGCACGGCCTGCTGCACGCTGGCGGCGACGGTCGCGGTGGCGCCGAACTGCGGGAGCCAGGGCTGCAGATTGCGCACGAGCTTTTGCGCTGCGGCGGGGTCGATGTCGAAGAGGCGCAACTCGTTCACCCCGAGCAAGGCCATGAAGGCCAGCGCCTGGAATTCGCTCTGCGAGCCGTTGCCGATCAGCGCCATGCTGCGGCTGCCCGCGCGCGCCAGCCGGCGCGCAGCCATGGCCGAGGTCGCGGCGGTGCGCAGTGCCGTGGTCAGCGTCAGCTCGCTGACGAAGCGCGGCATGCCGGTGGCCACCTCGGCCAGCGCGCCGAAAGCCATCACCGTGGGCAGACCCAGGCGGGGATTGGCAGGGTGGCCGTTGACATACTTGAACGCATAGTCATGCGCGTCGGCCACCGGCATGAGTTCGATCACGCCGCTGGCCGAGTGCGCGGCCGTGCGCGCCGACTTGTCGAAATCCTGCCAGCGCCCGTAATCGGCCTCGACGGCCTCCGTCATGAGGCGCAGCACCTCCACGATGCCCACCTGGGCGACGAGGCGCGCCGCGTCGCTGGCGCTCAGGAAGTCGGTCTGCACCCGGGCCGAAGACTGGCTTTGAGGAACAGCCATGGTGATTCCTCCTTGGCTAGATGATTCAGACTTTTACCTCTTGTGGACAGCAGTGGCAAGCGCTGGCAGCTATGGTTTTGAGCGCGATCCGGCCCGGGTGTTTCCGATCGTGGTCAAGGTCGATGTCCATGATGTGACAATGTCGGCATGACCCAGACTCTGACTATCACCCGCCCCGACGACTGGCACCTGCATGTGCGCGATGGCGAAGCCATGCGCTCCGTGGTGCCGCACACGGCCGCGCAGTTTGCTCGCGCCATCATCATGCCCAATCTCAAGCCGCCCGTGACCTCCACCGAGCAGGCCATGGAGTACAAGCAGCGCATCCTGGCGGCCGTGCCCGAGGGCCTGAGCTTCGAGCCGCTGATGACACTGTATCTGACCGACAATCTGCCGCCCGAGGAGATCGCGCGCGCCAAGGCGGCCGGCATCGTGGCCTGCAAGCTCTATCCGGCCGGTGCCACCACCAACAGTGACTTCGGCGTGACCGATCTGCGCAAGATCTACCCCACACTGGAAGCCATGCAGCGCGAAGGCCTGCTGCTGCTGGTGCATGGCGAGGTGACCAGCAGCGAGATCGACCTTTTCGACCGCGAGGCGGCATTCATCGAGCAGCGCCTGATTCCGCTGCGCCGCGATTTCCCCGAGCTCAAGATCGTGTTCGAGCACATCACGACCCGGGAAGCCGTGCAATATGTGAACGAGGCCGACCGTTTCGTGGGCGCGACCATCACGCCCCAGCATCTGCTGTTCAACCGCAACGCCATCTTCACGGGCGGCATCCGCCCGCATTTCTACTGCCTGCCTGTGCTCAAGCGCGAAACCCACCGTCTGGCCCTGGTGCAGGCGGCCACCAGCGGCTCCAACAAGTTCTTCCTGGGCACGGACAGCGCGCCGCATGCGGCCCATCTCAAGGAAGCCGCGACCGGCTGTGCGGGCTGCTACAGCGCCCATGCGGCCATAGAGATGTATGCCGAGGTGTTCGACAAGGCCGGCGCGCTGGACAAGCTCGAAGCCTTTGCCAGCTTCAACGGCCCTGATTTCTACAGTCTGCCGCGCAATACCGGAAAAATCACGCTGCGCCGCGAGGACTGGACGCCGCCCAGCAGCTTTGCGTTTGGCGAAGCCCAGCTTAAGCCGCTGCGCGCCGGCGATGTCCTGCCCTGGAAGCTGGTGTAAGCTGAAACCAGCGGCCCATGCTGTCATATGACTGCGTGGGCCAATCCAGGCACTGTTGCGAAGAGGAGGGTTCATGGCTGAGTTGCAGCCCCGTATCGCCTTGCTGATCGATGCCGACAATGCTCCGGCCGAGAAGATCGACGAAATACTCACCGAGCTCTCCACCTTCGGCGTGATCAATATCCGCCGCGCCTATGGCAACTGGACCAAGCACGGCCTGATGGGCTGGCAGAACAAGCTGCTCGAATATGCGCTGCGGCCCATGCAGCAGTTCGACTATTCCAAGCACAAGAACGCCACCGACATGGCGATGACCGTGGATGCGATGGAGCTGCTCTATACCGAGAAGCCCGAGGCTTTCGGCATTGTTTCGTCGGATGCCGATTTCACGCCGCTGGTCATGCATCTGCGCTCCAAGGGAGCGGCCGTCTACGGTTTTGGCGCGGCGCAGACGCCCAGGCCTTTTGTCAACGCCTGTTCGCGTTTCCTGTATCTGGAAGCCCTGGGCGAGGAGGTCGCGCTGGAGCCGGCGCCGGAGCAAAAGCCTGCCAAGCCCGAGGCCGAGGCTCGCGACCACAAGGCCGAGCCTGCGGAAGCCGCGGCCAAGTCCGATGACGGCGCAGGTTTGCGCGTGCCCACGCAGCAGCTGCGCCAGGATACCTGGCTGATGAATCTGCTGCGTTCCGCGGTCAACGCCGTGCAGGACGAGGAAGGCTGGGCGCGTGTCGGCGCGGTCGGCACGCAGATCGGCAACAAGACCTCTTTCGATGCGCGCAATTACGGCTACGCAAGCCTGACCAAGCTGCTGGCGGCCACCCAGGCCTTCGAGCTGCGCGACGAAGGTACGCCCCGCGTGGCGGTGCGCGACAAGCGCCTGCTCAAGGGCCGCTCCGGCAACTGATGGATCAAGGCATGGGCTCGGGAATGGTGACCGAGGATTGGCGTATCGACTGGCAGGCTCCATGGCTGGCGGATATGCATGAACTGGGGCGACGGGTGCAGGCGCTGGTGCAGGAGGGAGCGAGCGTGGCCCAGGCCTTGCAAAAAACGGCTCGCCTCCATGGCCTGCTCGAAGGCTGGCAATTTGTAGACCAGCAGCTCCTGCCCGCGGGCCAGGCCTATGAATCCTTTATCGGTGCCGAGCGCTGCATTCCCACGCGCGACAATCTGCACGATTTTTTCAACGGTCTGATCTGGCTGCACTGGCCGCGGCTCAAGCAGGGTCTCAATGCGTTGCAGGCCGCTGAAATCGAGCGCCAGGGCGTGGGCGCCCAGCGTGGCCGCCTGAGGGATGCGGTCACCGTGCTCGATGAAAACGGCGGCTTGTTGCTGGCGCCCCAGGCCCTGTGTGACGCACTGCAGCAGCGACGCTGGCAGGAGCTGTTTGTGCAGCGGCGCGAGCTGTGGCAGCGGGCGCGCTTCTGGCCCATGGGCCATGCTTTGCTGGAAAAGCTGGTGCGGCCGCGCAAGGCCATCACGGCCCATGCGATATGCGTGCCTGTGGAAAAGTGGGGCGGCCTCTCCAGCCTTGCCGAGGTGGATTGCTGGCTGCGCGCGCAGCTCGACTCGGGGGCTTGCAATCTTGCCGACAAGCCCTATCTACCAATACCCATATTAGGAATCCCGGGCTGGTGGCAGGAGAACCAGAACTTTTCCTTCTATGATGACTCGTTAGTTTTCCGAGCCCCAAGTACCCCACAAACAGCACAACAACAGGTACTGCCAGCACAAGGCCTGGCGTGATCGGCATTGGCCCAGCAAGGGCGGTGCATCAAGGGTTTCGGCAATTTTGATCTCAGTGTGGAGTACACCCTCGATGAAACGTATCGCTTTATTTCTGTTGACCAATATCGCCGTCGTGGCGGTGTTGGGTGTTGTGGCCAGTCTTCTGGGCGTCAACCGCTATCTGACGGCCAACGGCCTCAATTTTGGCGCCCTGCTGGGCTTTGCCTTCGTCATGGGCTTCGGCGGCGCCATTATTTCGCTGCTGATTTCCAAGCCCATGGCCAAATGGACTTCGGGCGTTCAGGTGATCAACGAGCCGCGTAATGCCGACGAGGCCTGGATCGTCAACACCGTGCGCGGTTTTGCCGAAAAGGCCGGCATAGGCATGCCCGAGGTCGGCATCTACGAGGGCGAGCCCAATGCCTTTGCCACGGGAGCGTTCAAGAACTCGGCCCTGGTCGCCGTGTCCACCGGCCTGCTTGAAGGCATGACGCGTGAAGAGGTCGAGGCCGTGATCGGCCACGAGATCGCCCACGTGGCCAACGGCGACATGGTGACCATGACGCTGATCCAGGGGGTGATGAACACCTTTGTGGTCTTTCTTTCGCGCGTCATCGGCTATGCGGTGGATTCCTTTCTGCGCCGCAACGACGAGCAGAACTCCGGCCCCGGCATCGGCTACATGATCACCACCCTGGTGCTGGACATCCTGCTGGGCTTTGTGGCTTCCATGATCGTGGCCTGGTTCTCGCGCCAGCGCGAATTCCGTGCCGATGCGGGCGCGGCCCAGCTCATGGGCAATCGCCAGCCCATGGTGAATGCGCTGGCCCGCCTGGGTGGCATGCATCCGGGCGAGCTGCCCAAGAGCGTGGCGGCCATGGGCATCGCCGGTGGCATCGGCAAGCTGTTTTCCACCCATCCGCCCATCGAAGAGCGCATTGCAGCGCTGCAGAACGCCCGCTGAGAACGCTGACTTGTAAGCGGCCGCGGTCCGTCTTTACCCCTGCTTCACAAGCCCCTGTCAACAACCGGCAGGGGCTTTTGCGTTGTATAGGCGAGTGATTCAGGAGTTGCCATGAAAACCTTTAAAACTGTTTTGGGTCCGCGTTGGCTGCCCGCTGCCGCGCTGGCCGCTGCCTGTGCGGCGCTGACGGGTTGCGTGGTCGCCCCGGCCTATCCTGCCTATGGCGGCGATGTGGTCTATGCGCCCATGGCGCCGCCTCCACTGCAGGCCGAGGTCATCCCCGTAGCCCCGTCGCCGGCCTATGTCTGGATCGGCGGATCCTGGGGCTGGGGCGGTGGGCGTTACAACTGGCATCCGGGCCGCTGGGCCATGCCGCCGCGTGCCGACTATGGCTGGCATGCGGGCGGCTGGTCGCGTGGCCCGCGTGGCTGGCAGGGCTACGGCGGCCATTGGGGACCGCGGCGCTGAGCGCGTACCTGATAGCAAGGGCGGCCGGCTTCGGGCCGCCCCGCTAGGCGTGGCCTGGGCGGGGCGCTACATTGTCTGCAGGAGGTGTGCCGTGAATCCTGCACTCGTCAGCCGCCGTGATGGCGCGGTTCTCATTCTTTCCAACAACAATCAGGCGGCGCGCAACGCGCTATCGCCCGAGTACTACCATGCGGTCATGGACGGCTTGCGCGCCGCCGCGGCCGACCCCTCGCTGGCGGCCGTCATTCTTACGGGGGAGGGCGGGCACTTCTGTGCCGGCGGCGATCTGCGCCAGCTGGCCACACGCCGTGAAATGCCCGCCGCGCAGCGGCGCGAGCGCCTGGAGGATTTGAACCGCTTCATTCGCGCCATCCGCGACTGCCCCAAGCCGGTGATTGCGGCCGTAGAGGGCGCGGCCGCGGGGGCCGGACTGTCCCTGGCCATGGCCTGCGACATGCTGGTTGCAGCCAGGAACGCGGTGTTTTCCGTGGCCTATGTGAAGGTCGGCCTGACCCCGGACGGCGGTGCCACGGCTTTTCTATCCGAGTTTGTCTCGCGCCAGGTACTGACCGAGCTATGCCTCACCGGCGAGCGCGTGAGCGGCGAGCGCATGCACCAGCTGGGCTGCGTCAATCGTCTGACCGAGTCCGGCGGGGCTCTGCCCGCGGCTCTGGAGTTGGCCAGGCAGCTGTCCACAGGCCCGGCGCAGGCCGTGGCCCGCATCAAGACTCTGTGCCATGCGGCGCAGCACCAGTCATTGCAGCAGCAACTGGACCTGGAGGCCGACTATATGGTGGAGGCTCAGGGCGGCGAGGAATCCCGTGAAGGGATCGGCGCTTTCCTGGAAAAGCGCCAGCCCGATTTTGCCGGGTTGCGATGCGCTATCGCACCGTGTAGTTAAGCTGGAACATCAGGCCGGAATTGCCCAGCACATTGAGCTGGCCACCCCAGTTCTTGTTGAAGTTGTAGCCGATGGCGGGAATGGCCGTGATGCCCCAGCCATGCGTGTTGTTCAACGGAATCTTCTTGTTGTACGGGTACTTGTAGCCGTGGATCACGCCCGCGGTCAGCTTGAAGTACAGATCGGGAATGCTGTCGAACGGCTTGAACTGCCAGCCGTAATAAGCATATTGGCTGGGCTGGCCGAAGGAGTTGCTGAAATACGCAAACCCGGCGATGTGACGTTCGTCGAGTGTTTTTTCCGCCTGGATCAGCCACACATAGGAATGCTTTTGCGAATCGGGTTCCCAAGAGTTTTCTTTCTTGGCGTCCGAGTAATGCAAGGTATAGGGCGAGTAGCCAAAAGTCCAGCCGGACAGCGCCGAGCGAGACGTGTCGTCATCGGGCGTGGCTGCAGCGGCAGAGGTCTGGGCATGGGCGCAGGTACAAAGGACAAGGCCTGCGGCCACCTGCGAGAGCGTGATGGAGCGAGGGAAAAGCATGGACGGAATTGTGCAGGATCGTGCCGGCGCCGTGGGCGTTGTTGGGTGAGTGCGACGTTCGCAGATGTATTAGACATTTCCTGACATTTACAACTGTCGCTCATCAAGCTTGGCTCTGCAGGCCGGCGGTCAGGCTTTTCTGGCGCCATGTTCGCCAGCATCCACGCGCCAGCGCCGCCGCGGTGAGCGCAACCTGTGGCGCTCGCGGTAGTCGCTGGGCGTCATGCCCGTATGGCGTACGAAGATGCGTCTGAAGGCCGCAGGGTCGGCATAGCCGCAGGCCAGGGCGATGGAAGGAATGCTCTCCAGCGTGATCTCCAGCAGCACGCGGGCCCGCGCGCAGCGCAGGCCGTGCAGATGGTCCAGCGGGCTGTGGCCGAGTTCCTGCTGGAAATGCCGCAGCAGCGTGCGCGGGCTGACCGAGGCCGCATCGGCCAGCACCCGCAGGTCATAGGGCTGCTCCGTATGGGCTTCGAGCCAGGCAATGGCATGGGCCAGTGTGCTGGCCCGGGTGGCCGGCAGCTGCAGGTCCCGCGAGGCTGCCTGGGCCGCACGCTCGCGCAACGGATCGGGCTGCAGCACGGCCCCTAGAGCAGCGGCCAGATCGTCGCCCAAGGCCATGCGCGTGAGAGCCAGTGCCATGGGCAGCAGCGCTTCGAGGTGGGAGGCACTGAGCCAGTGGCCGTCATGGACCAGCGGCCGGCCCGGGGCGAGTGCGATCTCGGAAAAGTCCAGGCTGAAGCCGCCCATGTAGAACCAGGGCAGGGCCACGCTCAGGCCCTGGCAGCGGCCGCTGCCGGCCGCAAACCAGGCAGCGCTGCCCAGCGTGCAGACCTGCAGGCCCTGGTCGAAGGCGGCCGCGGTGCGCTGCACCAGAGGCTTGTTGGCGGCCACGATCTCGCGGATGGCGGGAATGTCTGGGCATTGCAGCGAGCTCAGGAACAGCGCGCGCACCGGCCCGGCGACGGCGGCGCCCTCGGCTCCATGGGGCATGTGCTTGCCCATGTCGCGGCCTTGCCCATCCACCCAGCGCCAGCCGAAGCGCGGCCCATGGCGGCCATGCCGCAGGCCGGCCAGCAGATTGGCGCTGCGCAGCATCTCCACCAGATGCAGAGCATGGCCGATGGCGCTTTCGGTGAGACGGGGTAGCTCGATGACGAAGTTGGCGGACATGGCGGGTGTGGCGATTTCGGCGTGGCGATTGGCGATTCTGCCTCGCAAGAAGGCTGGGCTTCGCTTTTAGCATGGTGCTTCAACCACGACAAAACGGAGACCAATATGCAGCTGCGCCTTCGCCCGCTCGCCCTTGCCGCTTCCGCAATGAGCTGCGGCCTGGCTTTTGCCGCCACCGCCCAGGGGCTCGATGCCCAGGGACTTTCGGCGCTGGACGCCGCCATCGCGCCGCTGGCACCCAAGATGGTCGAGTGGCGTCGCGACATCCATGCGCACCCCGAACTCTCGGGCCAGGAAAAGCGCACGGCCGGGCTGGTGGCCGAGCATCTGCGGCGCCTGGGCATGGAGGTACAGACGGGCGTGGGCGGCCAGGGCGTGGTGGGCACGCTGCGCGGCGGGCTGCCCGGGCCCGTGGTGGCGCTGCGCGCCGACATGGATGCCTTGCCCGTGGCCGAAAAAACCGGCCTGCCGTTTGCCTCCAAGGCCAAGGCCCAGTACATGGGCAAGGAAGTGCCGGTCATGCATGCCTGCGGCCATGATGCCCACGTGGCCATGCTCATGGGCGCGGCCGAGGCGTTGGCCGCCATGAAGGCCAAGCTGCCGGGCAGCGTGAAGTTCATTTTCCAGCCCGAGGAGGAAGGCGCTCCCATCGAGGCCGACGCCAGCGGCCATGTGCCCAGCTTTGGCGCCAAGGCCATGGTGGAGGCCGGCGCGCTCAAGGACGTGCAGGCCATCTACGGTCTGCACATCACGGCCAATCTGCCACCGGGCGTGGTGGGCTACCGTGTCGGACCGCTGATGGCCGGAGCCGACAACGTGACCATCCAGGTCGAGGGCCGCGGCGGCCATGGCTCCTCGCCCTGGAATGCCGTGGACCCGGTGGTGGCAGCGACCCAGGTTGTCGCCGGACTGCAGACCGTCATCAGCCGCCAGCTCGACATCAGCAAGGAACCCGCGGTGCTGACCATAGGCGCCATCAACGGCGGCACGCGCTATAACATCATTCCCGACAGCGTGGAGATGCTGGGCACGCTGCGCACCTTCGACGAAGGCATGCGCGAGGACGCCCACAAGCGCATTGCCGCCACGGCCGAGCACATTGCCGCGGCCAGCGGCGCCAAGGCCAAGGTGCGCTTCGGCCCGGTCAGCTATCCGGTCACCACCAACCCCGCGGAGCTGACCGAAGCTTCGCTGCCGGCGCTCAAGCTGGCCATGGGCGGCAAGGTGATGCTGATTCCCAAGGTCAGCGGATCCGAGGACTTCTCGGAATTCCAGAAGCAGGTGCCGGGCTTCTTCTACTTCCTGGGCGCTACGCCCGAGGGCAAGGATTACATGACGGCAGCTTCCAACCATTCGGCGCTGTTCGACATCGACGAAAAACAGCTGCCCGTGGGCGCGCGCTCGCTGGCCGCATTGGCGCTCGATTATCTGCAGCGCAATCCGCGCTGATGTGAAAACGGCATGGCTTTGAGGCCATGCCGTCGATCAGGCCTGGGCGTGGCCGCGTCAGGCTGCGCCGCCCGAGCCGCGCACGCCCGAGGACGGGATCTCCAGGCCCAGGATGGCGCAGGCCACGGCCTCGCCGACCTTGATGCCGTCCACGCCGGCCGACAGAATGCCGCCCGCGTAGCTTGCGCCTTCGCCGGCCGGGTAGAGGCCGCGCGTGTTCTCGCTCTGGAAGTCTGCGCCGCGGCCTATCTTCACGGGCGAGGAGGTGCGGGTTTCCACACCCGTCAGCAGTGCGTCCTGCATGTCGTAGCCGCGGATCTTCTTGCCAAAGGCCGGCAGGGCCTCGCGCATGGCTTCGATCGCATAGCCGGGCAGGGCCTGATGCAGGTCGCCCAAGCTGATGCCGGGCTTGTACGAGGGCTGGACCGCGCCGAATTCCGTGGACGGCTTGCCGGCCACAAAGTCGCCGACCAGCTGTCCCGGCGCGCTGTAGTTGCTGCCGCCCAGCACATAGGCCCGGGACTCCAGCTGGCGCTGAAACACGATGCCGGAGAGCGGGTGACGCTCTCCCGGTGCGAGCTTTTCGACGCCGTAGGTCTTGCCGCCAAAGGCCCAGGCAAAGCTGGCTGGATCCTGCGGGTAGTCCTCGGGGCTGATGGCGCAGACCATGCCGGCATTGGCATTGCGCTCGGCGCGCGAATACTGGCTCATGCCGTTGGTGACGACGCGCTCGGGTTCGCTGGTCGCGGCCACCACGGTGCCGCCAGGGCACATGCAGAAGCTGTAGACGGCGCGGCCGTTCTTCGCATGGTGCACCAGCTTGTAATCCGCGGCGCCCAGCAGCGGATGGCCCGCATCCTTGCCCCAGCGCGCCCGGTCGATCACGCTTTGCGGGTGCTCGATGCGGAAGCCCACGGCAAAAGGCTTGGCCTCCATGGCCACGCCGCGTTCGTAGAACATCGCAAAAGTGTCGCGGGAGCTGTGGCCCAGCGCCATGACCGCATGGCGCGTGGCCAGGGTATAGCTCTCGCCCGTGGCCTGGTTCAGCACCTGCAGGCCCACGAGCTGGCGGCTCTCGTCCTCGATCAGCACATCGCTCACGCGCTGCTCGAAGCGGATCTCGCCGCCCAGGCGAATGATTTCCGCACGTATGCCCTCGACGACCTTCACCAGCTTGAAGGTGCCGATGTGCGGGTGGGCGGCAAACAGAATCTCGGCGGGCGCGCCATGGGCCACGAACTCGCTCATCACCTTGCGGCCCAGATGGCGCGGGTCCTTGATCTGGCTGTAGAGCTTGCCGTCGGAGAAGGTGCCGGCGCCGCCTTCGCCAAACTGCACATTGGATTCGGGCGTCAGCTCGCGCTTGCGCCACAGGCCCCAGGTGTCCTTGGTGCGCTCGCGCACCGGCTTGCCGCGCTCCAGCACAATGGGTTTGAAGCCCATTTGTGCCAGCACCAGCGCCGCAAAAATGCCGCAGGGGCCAAAGCCCACGACCACGGGTCGCTGCTCGAGCTGCGCGGGCGCCAGCCCCACGGGCTTCCAGCTCATATCGGGCGTGGGATTGACATGGGCATGCTCGGCAAACCGAGCGAGCAGCGTGGCCTCCTGGCCGGCGTCGGCCAGCGTGATGTCGACGATGTAGACGGCCAGCAGCTCGGACTTGCGCGCATCGAAGCTGCGCTTGTGCACCTGCAGGCCGGCGATGGCCTGGGCAGCAATGCCCAGGCGTTCGGCCGCCAGCTGCACGAGCCTGTCGGTGGGGTGGTATTCGGTGTGGTTCTCGGGGTGGTATTGCACCGCCGCGAGCGGGAGTTTGAGTTCAGCGATCCGGATCATGGCTTGTACCTATCAAGCAGGGGCTAGGATGGTACGGCAAAGCCCGTGCCAGCGGCGGCCGCGGCCGCTGTGGCCTTGGCAAAGACTCGGAAAACCATGGCTGGAACTCCTGGTTTGATAGCTGACGGCGCTTGTGCATCAAGCGCTGCCAGCATATTTTCCGGTGGCTACAGCACCAGCCGGGAGTAGCCCACGCCCGCGCCTTTTTCCACGCGGATCTGCGCGGGAATGCGTTCCTTGAGCGCTTCCACATGGCTGATGATGCCTATCATCTTGCCGCTGGCGTTCAGCGCGTCCAGAGCCGCCAGCGCCGTCTCCAGCGTGTCGCCGTCCAGGGTGCCGAAGCCTTCGTCGAGGAACAGCGAATCGATAGAGGTCTTGCTGCTGACCAGATCCGACAGCGCCAGCGCCAGGGCCAGGCTGACCAGGAAGGCCTCGCCGCCCGACAGCGTGCGCGTGTCGCGTGCCACCTCGGCCTGCCAGCCGTCCACGATGTCCAGCTCCAGCTCCCCCGTGGGCTTGCGGCGCAGCAGATAGCGGCCGTGCAGACGCGTGAGGTGGCGGTTGGCCAGATGCAGCAAATGGTCCAGGGTCAGGCCTTGCGCAAACTTGCGGAACTTGTCGCCCCTGGCCGAGCCGATCAGGCCGTCCAGCCGTTGCCAGAGTTCGCTGTCGCGCTGCTGTTCGGCAATCTGCCGCAGCAGATCCTGCTGGCCTGCGCGGCGCCGCGCATCGTCGTCCAGCCGTGCGCGCTGGGCGCCCAGGTGTTCGGTCGCCGCGCTGCGTTCGGCCTCCAGCGCCTGTAGCTGCGCGCCGATGGTCTCGGGCGTTTCGGCCGTCAAGGCCTGGTCCTGCAGCCGCTGCAGGCGCTGCGTGGCTTCGGCCAGCAAGGCGGCGCTGCTGTGCACAGCCTGCTGCAGCCGGTCGCCGAGCTCGGCCAGGCGCTGCTGTTCTGCGGCGGGCAGCAAGGCCCGGGCAAAGGCCGCGGCGTCGGCAAACGGACTGGCTTGCAAGGCCGCCTCCCATGCGGCTTGCGCATGCATGAGGGCCTGCTCGAGGCCGGTCAGCATGTCCTGTGCCTGCCGGGCCTGGCCTTGCAGGCCGGCCAGCTGCTGTGTGCTGCGCTGCACTTGTACGGTGCAGTCGGCCAGTGTCGCGGGTCGGACGGGCGCCTCATGGCCGGCGCCCGCGTCCACGGGCTCCAGTTCCGCGCCGCGCCGCTGCCATTCGCGGGCCTGTTGGGTGGTTTGGGCGCATTGGTGCCGCTGCAGCTCCAGCTGCTGGGCCAGGGCCTGCAGCCGGGCCAGCTGGCTTTGCCAGGCCTGCCAGTCCTGCTGGCGTGCCTGCAGCCAGACTGCGGCGTCCGCGGCCTCTGGCACGCTGTGGCCGGCCTGGGCCACGGCGGCTTGCAGGGCCGCATGCAGGCTGGCTGCATCGCTCTGCAGGCCCTGCAGCGCTGCAGCCAGGCGTTGCTGCTGCGCCGTGCTTTCGTGCAGCGATTGCTGCAGGCGTTCCTGCTGGTGCAGGGCCTGTTGCTGCGCTTGCCGCGCGCCGTGGGCCTCATCCTTGGCGGCCTGCCCGGTGCGCTCGCCGGCTTCCGCGGCGTCCAGCACCTGCTGCAGGGTGGCCAGCCGCTGCTCCTGCGCCTGCTGTGCCCGGGCCAGCACATCGGGCTGCTGCCAGGCGGCATCGGCCACGGGTTCGGGCGCGGCCTGGCATAGCGCGGCCCATGCTGCCTGCCACTCGGCGATCTGCGTGCTCACGGCCTCCAGCTGCGTCTGCTGGCTGCCGTGCTGGCTGCGGCTGGCGGCCTGGTCGGCGCCCAGCTGCTCGCCCTGGCGCTGCAGCGCCTCGAGCAGGGCCTGGGCCTGCTGCAACGCGGCGGCGGTAGCCGATTGGTCGATGGCAGCGTAGGCGGCCAGGGCCGGGTGTTCGTGCGATCCGCACAGCGGGCAGGCCTCGCCGGGCCGCAAGGCTTGGCGCTGGGCCTCCAGGCTTTGTATGCGCTGTTCCTGTGCCAGCAACTGCTGCTTGTCGGCCACTTTTTCCTTCTGTGCTTTGTACTGGGCCCGCAAGGCCAGCAGCTCCGTCTGTTGCTGCTCGATGCGGCCTGCCGTGGCCTGCAGTGCGGCGCTCAGCTGCGCCCGACTGTCCTCCATGGGCTGGCGCAGGCGGGCATGTGCGTGCAGCCGCTGCCAGCCATGCAGATGCTGCTGGGCCTGCTGCCAGTGGGCGCGCAGCTGGGCCAAGCTGCCGCCATGCGGGGTCAGCCGTTGCTGCTGAGCCTGGAGTGCCTGCTGTGCGGCGGTCTCGGCCTGTAGCAGCACGGCGCCGGCCTGCTGTACCTGGCGGGCCTGGGCATCCAGGCGGTGCTGCAGCTGCTCCAGCCGGCCTTGGTTCTGCTGCAGCTCGTCCTGGCCGCGTTGCAGCTGCTCCCGGGTGTGCTGGCGCTGCTCGAGCTTTTCGCGCCAGCCGCTCAAATGCTCGCCCAGCACAGCATGGGCGGCGTGGGTCTGCTGCCACTGCGCGAGCTGGGTCTGCTGCGTCTGCAGCGCTTGCAGTTGCTGCTCGGCCTGCTGCTCAGCCTGTTCGGCGAGGTCCTGGGCATGCCGGTGGTACTGCCACTGCGCCAGGCGTGCCTGCTGCGATGCCGACTGCAGCAGCTGCAGCTGCTGCCGGCCCGCGTCGCATGCGGCACGGGCCTGTTGCCAGCGTTCGTGCGCGGGCCGTATGGCCTGGGCCGGGCCATGGGCTTGCAGGCGCTGCAGCTCGGGCGCCGCGGCCTGCAATGCCTGCTGTGCTTGCGTCTGAGCGTCGCTGGCTTGGGCCTGGGCCTGCGCGGCTTGCGCGCTTTGCTCCTGCCAGCGCTGCAATGTCTGCAAGGCGGCGTGGCGCGTGTGCAGCCCGGCCAATGCGGTCTGCAGCTGTTCGGCCTCGGCCTGCAGCTGCGCGCGCTCCGCTTCGGCCAGCAACTGCATGCCGTCGGCCTGGGCCTGGTTTTTTTCCAGCGCCTGGCGCGCATCGCGGGCCTGCTCGAACACGGCTTGCGAAATCTGGCCGTAGATGTCGGTGCCGGTCAGCTCCTCGAGCAGCTCGGCGCGCTCGTTGGCGCTGGCCTGCAGAAACGCCGCAAAGCCGCCCTGGGCCAGCAGCATGGAGCGGGTAAAGCGCGCAAAGTCCAGTCCCGTGATCTGCGCCATCTGCTTGAGCTTGTCGCCGCTGTGGCTGCTGAGGATCTGGCCGTCGGCCACGCGCGCGAGTTCGACCTTGGGCGCCTGCAGCGCGCCACTGGCCTTGTCGCGCGCACGGCGCTGGCTCCAGAAGGCGCGGTAGCGGCTGCCCTTGACCTCGAATTCGACCTCGGCCAGGCAGTCGGCCGTGTGGCGCGTCATCAGGTCGTTGCTGCCCGCGCTGATGCTGGCCAGGCGCGGCGTCTGGTGATACAGGGCCAGGCAGATCGCATCGAGCAGGGTGGACTTGCCCGCGCCCGTGGGGCCGGTGATGGCGAACAGGCTGTTGTCGGCAAAGGGCGCGGCGCCGAAGTCTATGGACCATTCGCCCTTGAGCGAGTTCAGGTTCTTGAGGCGCAGTTTGAGAATCTTCATGCCGCCTCTCCGTCGGCGCTGCCCAGCGCCTCGACCACGCTGCGGTAGCGCTCGGTCAGGGCCTGCTGCAAAGGCGGCTCCAGGGTTTCCTGAGCCAGGCGGCGCGCGAACACCTCGAGCGGCGTCAGCTCGTCCAGCGATTCCATGGCCTGGCTTTGCAGCTGCGGCGCGGCGCTGCCGCGCTGGCGCTTGATGCGCAGCACCTGTACAGCCAGACCTTCGGCTAGGGCCTGAACGCGGGCCGGCAGATCGGCCAGATAGTCGTCTTCTTCGATCGTGACATCCAGCCATGCAGCGCGCTTGGGGTCTGGGCCGGAAGCGGCATTTTTGAGAGCCCCCGGCAAATCGGCCAGGGTGCAGCGCAGCGCTACCAGGGCCTGGAACATGGGCACGGCCAGCGGCGTGACGGCCTGCAGGCCGGCGTCGTCCAGCTCCACCAGCAGCATCTGCTTGGCCTGGCGTGCCTCGTCAAAGCCCAGTGCGATGGGCGAGCCGCTGTAGCGTATATGTTCGAGCCCGCCCACTTTCTGCGGTTGGTGGATATGGCCCAGCGCAATATAGTCGGCCGGCGGGAAGGCATTGGTGGGAAAGGCTTCCAGCGAGCCCACATAGATCTCGCGCACCGATTCGCTGCTGCTGGCGCCCACGGTGGTCAGATGCCCGCTGGCGATGATGGGCAGCCTGCGGCCCAGCGACTGTTGCAGTTCCGCCTGCTGCTCAAGTGCGGCCGCATACACCTGCTGGTAGATGGACTGGATGGCGTTCTGCAGTGCCAGCTGTTTGTCCTGTGCGCTCTGGCCGGCCTGGCTCTGCAGCACATCGCGGGCGCGGATGAAGGGCAGGGCGCAGACTATGCAGCCGGGCTCGCCGCCGCGTCGGGGCAGGGTGATGACATGCTGCAGGGGCGTGCCGGTGGCGGCGATCACCTGCGTGCCCAGATGGCGCAGCAGATCGCGGCTTTCGTCGAGCACGCTGACCGAATCATGGTTGCCGCCGAGAATCAGCAGCGCCACGCCGGCCTGATGCAGCCTGGCGACCAGCTGGTTGTACAGCTCGCGCGCATAGCTGGGCGGCGCGCCGGTGTCGAAGATATCGCCGGCCACCAGCACGGCATCGACCGCATGGGCCTGCACCTGCTCCAGCAGCCAGGCTATCAGCGCGCGGTGTTCGGCCTGGCGGCTCTGGCCCATGAAATGCTGGCCCAGATGCCAGTCGGAGGTATGGAGAATGCGCATGAGGCGATGGTATGCCAGCGCGCCGTCCGGGCCGTGGAGGCCCGGTAAAAAGCCTGGCCGGTCGTGGCCGGCAGGCTTTGCCGAGAGGGCATGGATTTCAGCGCCTGGCGGGGCGCTTGGCCGTCCAGTAGCCGAACTCTTCCTGGCCTACTTCATAGTCCAGCTCCTGCAGCCGGGCCTGCAGGTTCTGCTGCACATCGCTGACGGCCTGGTTGTAGATGCTGGGCCCGATCTCGGCGAGAAAGAAATTGAGCAGCGCGCCCGATTGCATATTGCCTATGGGCTCGTCCATGCTCTCGCGGAAATAGCGCTCTATGGAGGTCATGGCCTGCTGTCGGGCGTGTTTGTTCAGTTCAATAGTCATAGCTGCTGACGCTTGAGAGGTAAGGGCTTGGAGGTGATACGGTCTATTCGCTGGCCACTTCGGCGAGAAAGCCGCCGCTCTGGTGGGCCCAGAGCTTGGCATAGATGCCGCCGCGCGCCAGCAGCTGCGAATGGGTGCCGGTTTCCACGATATGGCCCTGGTCCATGACGATGAGCCTGTCCATGGCCGCGATGGTGGACAGGCGGTGGGCGATCGCGATCACGGTCTTGCCCTGCATCAGGCTGTCCAGGCTTTCCTGGATCGCGGCTTCCACCTCGCTGTCCAGCGCGCTGGTGGCCTCGTCGAGCAGCAGGATGGGCGCGTCCTTGAGCATCACGCGCGCGATGGCCACGCGCTGGCGCTGGCCGCCCGAGAGCTTGACGCCGCGCTCGCCCACCTGGGCGTCGTAGCCGGTGCGGCCCTTGAGGTCGCTCAGGGTCTCGATGAAGTCGGAGGCCTCGGCCTCATGGGCCGCGGCGCGCATCTCTTTCTCGCTGGCGTCGGGGCGGCCGTAGAGGATGTTGTCGCGCATGGAGCGGTGCAGCAGCGAGGTGTCCTGGGTCACCATGCCGATGGCGCTGCGCAGGCTGTCCTGGGTGACGTTGCGTATGTCCTGGCCGTCGATGGTGATGCGGCCGCCCTGCACCTCGTGAAAGCGCAGCAGCAGGTTGACCAGCGTGGACTTGCCCGCCCCCGAGCGGCCGATCAGGCCTATGCGCTCGCCGGGGCGGATATGCAGGTTCAGGTGGTCCATGACTTTTTTGCCGTCGGCCTTGTAGCCGAAGCTCACGTCCTCGAAGGCTATCGCGCCCTGAGTCACCTGCAGCGGCTTGGCCAGCGGCGCGTCCACGATCAGGCGCGGCTTGGTCAGCGTGGTGATGCCGTCCTGGATCGTGCCCACGTTCTCGAACAGGCCCGTCATCTGCCACATCACCCAGTGCGAATAGCCCATCAGGCGCAGCGCCATGGCCAGCACGGCCGCGACCACGCCGGCCGAGGCCTGGCCCTGGGTCCACAGATAGAGGGCCGTGCCGCCGCTGCCCAGCAGCAGCAGCGCGATCATCAGATGGTTGGTGATCTCGAACAGGCTGACCAGGCGCATCTGCGCATAGCCCGTGGCCTTGAAGGCCTCCATGGCGTTGCGCGCGTACTCGGCCTCGCGGCGCGTGTGGGCGAACAGCTTGACGGTGGCGATATTGGTGTAGGCGTCGGTCACGCGGCCCGTCATCATGGAGCGCGCATCGGCCTGCTCCTTGCCGATCTTGCCCAGGCGCGGCACGAAGAAGAAGCAGGCTGCGGCATAGGCGGCAAACCACAGCGCAAACGGAATCATCAGCCGCCATTCGAAGCTGGCCGCGAGAATCAGAATGCCTATCATGTAGACGCTCACGCCGACCAGCACGTCGACGACCATGAAGATCACTTCGCGCACCGAGAGTGCGGTCTGCATGATCTTGGTGGTGATGCGGCCCGCGAATTCGTCCGCGTAGAAGGACATGCTCTGGCCCAGCATCAGCTTGTGGAAGATCCAGCGCAGCCGCATGGGAAAGTTGATGGCCAGCACCTGGTGCATGACCTGGGTGTGCAGGGCCAGCAGCAGCACGCTGCCCAGCAGGATGGCCACGATGCCGAGGATGGTGGCCTGCTGCTCGGCCCAGAAGTTGGCGGGCGAGACCGTGCCCAGCCAGTCCACCACGCGCCCCATGATGGCGAACAGCAGGGCTTCGTAGACCGACAGCAGGGCCGAGGTCAGCGTCATCAGCCCGATCCAGCCGCGCATGCCCTGGGTGCAGGCCCAGAGAAAGGCGAAAAAGCCTTTGGGGGGCACCCTGGGTTCGGGTGCGGGGTAGGGGGGGACTTGTTTTTCGAAGAAGCCAAACACTGTCATTTCTCCTTGAACAGCGATATTAGGCGAGTCCCCGTACCCGGCACCGGCCGCCAGCGATGACCGCTTGGTACATGGGTCCATTCGCGATGAGGAGGGGCCCCCACGCTCCTCGCTGCGTGTGGCCGCGGCCCCAGGCGGCAATGAAAAAAGGCCTGCATCGGCAGGCCTTGGGGTGGCGTAAGCCCGGCTCAGGCGCTGGGCAGAAAGCCTTCCACCGACAGATAGCGCTCGCCCGTGTCGTAGGCAAAGCCCAGCACCCGGGTGCCAGCGGGCAGCTCGGGCAGCTTCTGGGCGATGGCGGCCAGGGTGGCGCCCGAGGAAATGCCGACCAGCAGGCCTTCCTCGGTGGCCATGCGGCGCGCGTATTCACGTGCGGGCTCGGCATCGACCTGGATCACGCCGTCGAGCAGGCTGGTGTCCAGGTTCTTGGGAATAAAGCCCGCACCAATGCCCTGAATCGGGTGGGGCGCAGGCTGGCCGCCCGAGATCACGGGCGAGGCGCTGGGCTCCACCGCATAGACCTTGAGCCTGGGGAACTTGGCCTTGAGCACCTTGGCCACGCCCGAGAGGTGGCCGCCCGTGCCCACGCCGGTGATGAAGACATCCACGCCTTCGGGAAAGTCCCTGAGGATTTCCTGGGCCGTGGTGGCCTCGTGCACGGCCACGTTGGCAGGGTTTTCGAACTGCTGGGGAATCCAGGCGCCCGGTATCTGTGCCGCCAGTTCCTGGGCCCGGGCGATGGCGCCCTTCATGCCTTTTTCCTTGGGCGTCAGATCGAAAGTGGCGCCATAGGCCAGCATCAGGCGGCGGCGCTCGACGCTCATGCTGTCGGGCATCACCAGGATCAGTTTGTAGCCCTTGACGGCCGCGACCAGGGCCAGGCCCACGCCGGTGTTGCCGCTGGTGGGCTCGATGATGGTGCCGCCGGGCTTGAGGGTGCCGGACTTCTCGGCGTCTTCTATCATGGACAGCGCGATCCGGTCCTTGATGGAGCCGCCGGGATTGCTGCGCTCGGACTTGATCCACACATCAGCGTTGGCGCCGAACAGGCGGTTGATGTGGATGGTGGGCGTATCGCCGATGGTCTGCAGAACGTTGTCGAACTTCATGAAGCCTCCAGGAGTGGATAAAGGAGCAGAGCCCAAGAACTGCATTGTGGCGCAGTTGTTCTGCCTGGCAGGAATATGAATATTCTTGCCTCAGGTCAAGACCTTGGCAGTTGCCGCAGCCCCTGGCGGCCAGGAATGTAACAATGCTCCGAAGCTGTATTTCAGGAGGTCTGACTTGCTGAGTTTCAACACCACTCTGATGTTGCTGGGCTTGTGCTGTGTGGTTCTGCTGGGGGGCTTCTCCTGGCGCGAGCAGCGCTGGGGACCATGGGTCATGCTGGTGGCCGTGGTCGGGTTGCTGTCGCTGATGAGCTACACCATTGTCCATTTGCTGAGCTAGGCCGCGCAGGCCGGCGCAGCGGCGCTTTCCACAGCTCGGCTAGCAGCAGGCCCGTGACCGTCATGGCGCCGCCCACGGCGTGGTACAGCGCCAGCGGTTCGTCGAGCGCGGCAAACGCGACCATGGCCGTGAAGATCGGAATCAGATTGAAGAACATGCTGGAGCGGCCCGGCCCCAGTTGCTGCACGGACTTCATCCACAGCAGCGGCGCGGCAATCGAGGCCATGATGCCGGCGTAGGCCACCAGCGGCAGGTTGACGGCGTTCAGCCCCGTCTTGGGCGACAGCAGATACAGCGGCAGCTGTGCCGCCACCGCGACCAGCACCTGCAGATACAGCAGTTGGATGGTGGCCAGTTGCGGCATGGGCCAGCGCTTGAGCAGGATGTTGTAGATCGCATAGGCCAGCATGGCGATGAACATCATCGCGTCGCCGAGGTTCAGCCCTTCGGACAGCAGGCGCGACGGCCGGCCCGACGAGACCACCAGTGCCACGCCCGCAATCGCCAGCAGCGAGCCCCAGACTCCGCCGCGCGTCAGCGGCTGGCCCAGCATGAAGACGGCCAGAGCCAGCACCAGCATGGGCGTGAGCGAGCCGATGATGCCCATGTGCGTGGCCGTGGTGTAGTGGGCCGCGTAATAGGCCAGGCTCTGGTAGATCACCATGCCCAGAACGCCCAGCACCATGATTCTGGGCAGCAGGGGCTTGATGTCGGCGCGCTGGCGCCAGATGGAGGGCAGCAGAAAGGGCGTGAACAGCAGGGCGGCAACGACCCAGCGGAAAAAACCGATCTCGGCGGCACTGATGCTGTCCGCAGCCAGCTTGCTGACCACGGTGTTGATGGACCAGATCAGTACTGCGCCCAGCGGTAGTAGATAAGAACCCATGATGGTGAAGACTCCTTGATGGGGACTATCATGCGTCTGACGTATTTAAAGTGCATTCCTGATTTCAGACATTTCATAACGCAAGCCGGACGAACGCCATGCCTGCTTCCGCTCCCCGCTCTGCCCTGGCCGCCAAGCGGCAAGCCGTCCGGATCCTAGACACGGATAAGGTGCAGGGCTGCTATTACTTCCGCTATGACGAGTTTGGCGAGCACAGCGAGGCGCCGCCGCACAGCCACCGCTGGGGGCATCTGAACTATGCGGCCCACGGCAGCCTGAGCATGGATGTGCCCACCGGCCATATCCTGTGCCCGCCCCAGCATGGGGTCTGGATTCCTCCGGGCGTGGTGCACAGCTGCTATCTGCAGCACGCGGTGCAATATCGCTCCGTCTATCTTGCCCCCGCGCTTTGCGAGGCGTTGCCGAAGTCTGCGGGTTGCATGCCCATCGGCCCCATCATCAAGGCCATACTGCTGGACTTCGGCGCCCGCGGCGTGCAGGTTCCGACGACGGAGCCGGACCTGCGGCTGGCCCAGGTGGTGCACGACCAGCTGTGCGCCACGCCGCTGGAGCTGAGCTTTCTGCCGGTGGCTCAGCATCCGGCGCTGGTACAGGTGCTCGACGCTATGCAGTCCTGTCCCGACGACCACCGCAGTCTGGCCGCCTGGGCCGCGACCGTGCACATGACCGAACGTACGCTGGCGCGCCACTGCCAGGCCGAGCTGGGCATGAGCCTGGGCGAGTGGCGCCAGCGCATGCGCTATCTGCGGGCCATAGACGCGCTGGAGGCCGGCCATACCGTGCAGCGCATCGCCTATGACCTGGGCTACAGCACGCCCTCGGCCTTCATCGCCATGTTCCAGCGCGAGTCCGGCCTGGCTCCCGAGCAGTTCAGACGCGAGTTCTGTGCAAGCTCTTTGTGAACGCGGGATAATGCGCACCGTGAAGTGCGCCAGACCGCCGCTGGTACAAGTGCCGAAAGGCCGTACCGGAGGAACGTCCGGACTGCATAGGGCGGCGTAGCAGCTAACAGCTGTCCACCGTGAGGTGAGGATCAGAGCAACAGAGACGAGTCTGGCAGGAGTGCCGCAAGGCAGACCAACCAGGGTGAAACGGGCAATCTCTACGCGCAGCAATACCAAGTAGGCACACGTTGACGGGGCCCCCGGAGTGTGCGGGTAGGTAGCACCGAGCCACCAGGCGACTGGCGGCCAAGATTAATGGCGGTCACGCAGCGGGCAACCGCTGTGCACAGAATCCGGCTTATCGGCGCACTTCACACTTTGATAGGCAAAAAGAGCTGAAAGCGCTTTGTAGACAAGCGCTGGCAGCTCTTTTTTTATGAGTTGAATGGGCTTAGAACCGTTCCCAGGGCATCAGATAGCGCCACTGCCCCTCGGGCACCTTGGCCAGCGAGACGCGGCCTATGCGCAGGCGGCGCATGCTGGTCACCGTGAGGCCGATGGCGGCGCACATGCGCTCGATCTCTTCGGGTGCAATGCCCTTGAGTGCAAAGCGCAGATGGTTCTCGTTCTGCCAGCTCACATGGCAGGGCGGCAGGCGGCGGTGGCCATTGCCGCCGGGAATGGGCAGGCCGTCCTGCAACAGCTCCAGCCCGTCTTCATGGACCTTGCCTTCCACGCCGACGATGATTTCCTGCTCCAGCCACATGCCTTCCTCGGCCAGCTTGCGCGCCACGCGCTTGTCCTGCGTATAGACGATCAGGCCGCTGGCGGGCAGGGGGATCGTCAGGTAGGACTCCAGGTGCTTGAAGTGCTGGTTCAGCACCAGTTGCGGCATGGGGGTGTCCAGCTCGGCCTTGGTGGCTTCGCCTAGCAGCGAGTGGGCGCTGCGCACGCGGCCATAGGCCGGGCCCTGGGTCATGCCCGCGGGCTTGTTCATGAGGATGGTGACGGGCGGAATGGCCTCGGGCTTGGCGCCCTGGCGCAGGGTGACGACCTGGGCGGGGCTGACGCGGGTCTCGGGCACTTGCACGATCTTGCCGTCGACCTGGACGTTGCCCGCTTCGATATGCAGCTCGGCCTCGCGGCGCGAGCATTGTTCCTGCTCCGCGAGTCGCTTGGACAGGCGGATGCTTTGAGTTTCAGGCTGGGATTCAGACATGGCGCGAGCTTAATGCGGCGGCCATGTCCTAGTTGTTCGCAGGTGTTGGCCGGGCCTAGCGGCCCAGGCACAGGGTCTGGATGCGCTCGACATGGGCCAGCAGCGATCGCTCTGCCACGGGCCACAGGGCCTGGGGCGTGTCGGCATAGGCCAGGGCCACCCAGTCCTGGATGCTGCCGTCGGGCTTGGCACGCATGGCGGCATGGACCTTGGCTTCGCGCGCGAGCCGGTGGGCCTTGAGCTTGGCGATCTGCTGGCGCGCGCTGCCCAGCACATAGCCGTGGGCCGGGAGGATGTGGTTCACGCCATGTTCGCCGCAGATCGCGTCGAGCTTGTCCAGCGAATCCAGGTAATCGATCATGTTGCCGTCGGGCGGGCTGACCACGGTGGTGCTGCCGTTGAGGATATGGTCGCCGCTGAACAGCAGCGCATCTTCCTCGAGCAGAAAGCACAGGTGGTTGGCCGCATGGCCGGGCGTGAAGATGGCTTGCAGCGTATGCGTGATCTCGCCGGCATCGCCCTGACCCTGCAGCGCGATGCGTTCCCCGTCACGCAGCGTGATTTCCGGCTTGAAGCGGCTGTTGGAGCGCGCCGTGGGCGCCGAGGGCAGGCCCATGATGGGCGGCCTGGCATGGCCGGACAGCTCCACCATGGCCTGCAGCGGTGCGGCGCCCGGCGAGTGGTCGGGGTGGGAATGGGTGCAGACGATGTAGCGTATGTCGCCGCCCGCCGCATCATGCAGGCGCTGCAGGTGAGCGGGCTCGTTGGGGCCGGGGTCGATGGCGATATAGCCGGTGCTCGCATCGCCGACCAGATAGCTGTTGGTGCCGGGGCCGGTCATCACGCCGGGGTTGGGGGCGGTCAGGCGCAGCAGGTTTTTGCGCAGGGGCACGGCCTGCTCGAATTGCCAGTCCAGATGGTGGCCGGCCTGGCCGTCGGGGTGGACGAATTCCAGTTCGCCATAGGCCATATCGGTTTCCATATGTCGCGTGTCCTGGCCCTGGAGGTAGCCGGTGCGCGGGCAGCTGTGCCACAGCAGGTTTTCGCTCTGGAGCGCATCGAGCACGGCCTGGGTGTCGGCAAAAGCCGCCATGCGCTGCAGCGTGCGTTCGGTGGGGAAGACTAGAACCAAGCTTTTTTCCGCAAAGCGCTGCAAGGCGGCCAGCGGACCTATCCAGGTGGGTTCGAATTGCTCGGTCTCATCGGCCACGGCGGTCTGGTCCTCGGGCATGCGGGCCACGAAGAACGGCACGTTGAAGCGCTTGGGCAGATCGCGGGCTGCCGTCCAGTGGGCCAGATACCAGAGCTGGTCCACGGCCAGGCTCCAGCCGAGCGCGCGGCACTGCTCATACAGCGAGGCCTTGCGGTCCAGGGTCTGCACCTGTGCGGGCGACACGGGCCGGCCGGTCTCGTCATAGGCCAGCAAAACGCCGAGTTCCTCAAAAGTCTCGCGAATTCCGGCCAGGGCCTGGGTGATGCGCAGTTCTCCACCCGCATCCACCATGCCCTGGCGCACACGGGCCAGAGCATGGTTGGCCGGGTCGGCGTCCTGGGGCTCGAGGCCGCCGCCAGGAAACACATAGGCATTGGCAAAGTTGCCCTGGGCGGCGCGGCGGGTCATCAGCACCTCATAGCCGTCGGCGCCGTCGCGCAGCAGCAGGATGGTGGAGGCATCACGGGTGGCAACGGGCTGGCGCTGAGGCTGTAGCAACTGGCTGGGACGGTTCTGGCGGGGTGAGGTCATGAGTTCACATTATGCGAAGTCGCGGCAGCCATGAATGTCGCATGGGGCCAGACGCCACGCCGGCGTGCCCCGACTCGGGAAAGCACTGAGGCCGAAGTGCGTCGAATGTCTTGCAATTGATTATTTGAAATAACAATAATGATGCAAAGGAATGGTTATGACTCATAAAGAAATTGCAGTTGAGTTCCGTGGCGAAGCCCAGCAGGTGGCCGTGATCCGCCTGATGCGCGCGGCCAAGCGCAATGCCTTGTCCGATGGATTGGTGCTGGGCCTGCGCGATGTGTTTCTGAATCTGCCCGCCGACGTGCGGGCGGCCGTGGTGGATGGCGACGGCCCGCATTTCTGCGCAGGCCTGGACCTCAGCGAGCTGACGGAGCGCGATGCGGCCCAGGGTGTGCATCACTCGCGCATGTGGCATGAAGCGCTGCGCCAGGTTCAGTTTGGCGCCGTGCCCGTGGTGGCGGCGCTGCACGGCGCCGTGGTCGGCGGCGGGCTGGAGCTGGCCAGCGCCTGCCATATCCGTGTGGCGGATGCCAGCACTTTCTATGCCTTGCCCGAGGGCTCGCGCGGCATCTTCGTGGGCGGCGGTGGCTCGGTGCGCATTCCGCGCCTGATAGGCGCCGCGCGCATGGCCGACATGATGTTCACGGGCCGCGTGTACAAGGCCGAGGAGGGCGAGCGCGTAGGCCTGTCGCAATACCTGGTGCCCGAAGGCCAGGCGCTGGAAAAAGCCGTGGAGCTGGCCCTGCGCATTGCCGAGAACGCGCCCATGACCAATTACGCGCTGATGCATGCTTTGCCGCGCATCGCGGAGCAGCCTGCGGATCAGGGGCTGATGACCGAGGCGCTGATGGCCGCCATCGCCCAGAGCGCGCCGGAGGCCAAGTACCGTCTGCAGGAGTTCCTCGAAGGGCGGGCCGCCAAGGTCAGCAAAGACTGAAGCCTGGCGATATCACAAGCTGTGGAGACCAAGACAATGCAGGAGACAAGCACAGCGCCGCAGGCCAGGGACAGGGTAGAGGGAGATGCCTCCCCCCGCTACCGGGAGCTGGAGTTTGGCGTACGCAGCATCCAGGTGCGCGAAGCGGCCGATGGCAGCTTCTATGTGCGTTCCGATCGGGAACTCGCGCCCCATGCGCAGCGCATGACGGACCGGCTGGTGCACTGGGCGCAGGCCACGCCCGATCACAGTTTCATCGCCCAGCGCGAACGGCTTGCCGGCGGCGGCACGGGCGACTGGCGGCACATCAGCTATGCGCAGGCCCTGGCGGCCGCGCGCAGCATAGGCCAGGCGCTGGTGGCGCGCGGGCTTGGCGCCGAGCGGCCCGTCATCATCCTCAGCGAGAACGATCTGGACCATGCGCTGCTGGCCATGGGCTGTCTGTATGCGGGCGTGCCGTACTGCTCGGTCTCCACCGCCTATTCGCTGGTCAGCAGCGATTACGCCAAGCTGCGCCATGTGGTGGAGACGCTCAGTCCCGGCCTGATCTTTGCGAGCGACGCGGCGCGCTATGACAAGGCGGTACGGGCCGTGCTGCCGGCGGACTGCGAAGTGGTTTACCGCAGCAGCGCGGCCGAGGCTGCGCCGCATACCCGGTTCGCCGAGCTGCTGGCAACACAGCCCACGCCCGCCGTGGACGCGGCCATGCGGGCCACGGGACCGGACACGATCACCAAGTTCCTGTTCACCTCGGGCTCGACCAAGCTGCCCAAGGCCGTGATCAACACCCACCGCATGTGGTGCGCGAACCAGCAGCAGATCGCCCAGACCATGCCCGATATGGCCAAGGGCCCGCCCGTGCTGGTGGACTGGCTGCCCTGGAACCACACTTTCGGCGGCAACAAGAACCTAGGCCTGGCGCTGTATCACGGCGGCACGGTGTATATCGACGAGGGCAAGCCCACGGCCGCGGGCATTGCCGAGACCCTGCGCAATCTGCGCGAGATCTCGCCCACCGTGTACTTCAACGTGCCCACGGGCTTTGAGTATATTGCGTGCGCCATGGAGAGCGATGCGCAGCTGCGCACCAGTCTGCTCAAGCGGGTCAAGGTGTTCTTCTATGCGGGAGCCTCCCTGGCCCAGCCGGTCTGGGACAGCCTGCACCGCACGCAGGAAAGCGAATGCGGCGAGCGCATCGTGATGGGCACGGGCCTGGGCATGACCGAATCCTCGCCCTCGGCGCTGTTCATCAACCGGCCCGATGTGCGCTCCGGCGATCTGGGCGTGCCCGTGCCGGGGCTGGAGCTCAAGCTGGCGCCCGTCGACGGCAAGCTCGAAGTGCGCTACCGCGGTCCCAATGTCACGCCCGGCTACTGGCGTGCGCCCGAGGCCACGGCCCAGGCCTTCGATGAAGAAGGCTTTTTCCGCACCGGCGACGCCGTGCAGTGGCGCGATCCGCAGGACCGCAACCAGGGCCTGCGTTTCGACGGTCGCATTGCCGAGGACTTCAAGCTGGCCACGGGCACTTTCGTCAACGTGGGGCCGCTGCGCGCGAAGATCATCCATGCGGGTGCGCCCTATATCCAGGATGTGGTGCTGACCGGGCTGGACCGCAAGGAAGTGGGCGCCATCGTCTTCGGCACCCCGGCCTGCGCCGCACTCAGCGGCCTGGGGGCAGATGCCACGCTGGAGCAGATCATGCACAGCGCGCCCGTGCAGCAGCATCTGCAGACCGTGCTCGACCAGCTGGCGCAGACGGCGACCGGCAGCGCCACGCGCATCGCCAGAGCCGTGGCCTCCACGCGCGCGCCCTCGCTGGACCTGGGCGAGGTCACGGACAAGGGCTCCATCAACCAGCGTGCGGTCCTGCAGCACCGCGCCGATCTGGTGGAGGGTCTGTATGCGGAGAACCTGCCGTTTGTCCTGAAGCCAAAACAGGCCTGAGTTCACTGTCAACAAGCGCAAGCAGCTTTTAAAAGGATAGCGAAATGCAAGTTCAAGATCGGATCGCCATCGTGACCGGCGGCGCCTCTGGCCTGGGCGAAGCCACGGCCCGTGCGCTGGCGGCAGCCGGCGCCAAGGTGGCGGTGCTGGACCGCCAGCTCGACAAGGCCAGGGCCGTGGCCGCCGACATCGGCGGCCTGGCGCTGGAGTGCGATATCTGCGACGCCGTCAGCGTGACGGCGGCTCTCGATCAGATCCGCGCGCACTGGGGCACGGATGCGCGCATTCTCATGAATGTGGCCGGCATAGGCACGGCCAAGCGCGTGATCGGCCGCGATGGCGAGCCCGCGCCGCTGGACGACTTCGAGCGCGTGATCCGCGTGAATCTGATCGGCAGCTACAACATGACGCGGCTGTTTGCGGCGCGCTGCGCCAGGCTGGACGCTCTGGACGACGGCGCGCGCGGCGTGATCCTCTACACCGCCTCGGTGGCAGCATTCGACGGCCAGGTGGGCCAGCAGGCCTATAGCGCCTCCAAGGGCGGCCTGGTCGGCATGACGCTGCCCATGGCGCGCGATCTGGCCCAGCATGGCATACGCGTCTGCACCGTGGCGCCGGGGCTGTTTGCCACGCCGCTGATGCAGGAGCTGCCCGAGGCCGTGCAGCAGTCGCTGGCTGCGTCGATTCCCTTTCCGCCGCGCCTGGGCAAGCCCTCGGAGTTTGCCGAGCTGGCCCTGCACATCGTGCACAACGGCCATCTGAACGGCGAAGTCATACGGCTGGATGGCGCGCTGCGCATGGCGCCAAGGTAAAGCCATCCCCCTGAGGCGCTAAGTGCCAGCCCTCAGAGGGGGACGACACCGTCGCTGCAGCGCCGCCGGTCCAGGCCCTTGCTCGGTGTCTCTAGCCTGGTGCCGGCCGGCATCTTGATTCGATTCATAGGAACGCAGAGTCCACCATATTTCTAAGAGGAGACAAACCATGCAAGACCGTAGAAATTTCGTCAAAGGGCTGAGTGCAAGCGCTGCGATGGCTGCGCTGGGGCCCATGGCCGCCAGGGCGCAGGGCGGGCCTATCGAGCAGGTGCGCATTCTGTATGGCTTCCCCGCGGGCAGCGCCGGGGACTCCGTGGCCCGCCGCGTGGGCGAGAAGCTGGGCGGATCGGCCTATACCAAGAATATGGGGGTGGTGGAAAACAAGCCGGGTGCGGGCGGCCGCATTGCACTGGAAGCGCTGCGTTCGGCGAGCGGCGACGGCTCGGTGATCGCCCTGAGCCAGGTGTCGGCCTTCTCCGTCTATCCCTTCATCTACAGCAAGCTGAGCTACAAGCCCGAGGATTTCCATCCCCTGTCCATCGGGGCCATCATGCATCATGGCCTGGCCGTGGGGCCCGCGGTGCCGGCCAGCGTCAAGAGTCTCAAGGACTATCTGGAATGGGCCAAGGCCAATCCGGAGCAGGCCAACTTCGGCAGCCCCGGTGCGGGTTCTCTGCCGCACCTGATAGGCGCGCTGCTGAGCCTGCGCTCCGGCGTCAAGCTCAACCATGTGCCTTACCGCGGCATGGCTCCGGGCGTGTCCGATCTGGTCGGCGGCCAGATATCCACCATGATGGGCCCCAGCGGCGACTTCCTCAGCTATTACCGGGCCGGCAAGCTGCGGGTGCTGGCGACCAGCGGTCCCAAGCGCAACCCCTATCTGCCCAATGTGCCCACGTTTGCGGAGCAGGGCTTCAACGACCTGACCACCGAGGAATGGTTTGGCTTCTATGCCAATGCCAAGACGCCTGCCGAGGTGCGCGCGCGCGCCCATGCGGCCATTGTCCAGGCGCTCAAGAGCGATTCCGTGAAGGAAAGCCTGGGCGTCGTGGGTCTGATCGTCACCAGCTCCACGCCCGAGGAAATGGCCAGATCTCAGCAGGCCGAGTACGAGCGCTGGGGTCCCCTGGTCAAGCAGATCGGCTTTAACGGGGATTCCTGATCCCTTTGACCGGCTGCGCCGCTTCCCTCGGGGGGGGGCGGTGCCTTTGCCGTGGGGCGGCCCTTGCCGGGCGCCCCTGATGCCGCCCGCCATGCCGGGATTGAGGCCGGCGCACCAGCGTCTGGCCGCTGTGTTTTAGCCTTACATCCAAGCTCTTATGTCCTACCAGCCTCTCGGCGACGACAACGCTTTTCTTCTGTTTGATGTGCTCAAGGCGGACCGGCAGCTGCAGCGCCTGTCCGCGCATGGCGAGACCGACCGGGCACTGATGCGCCAGGTGCTGGACGAAGCCGGGAAATGGGTGGGCGCCGTGGTGGCGCCGCTGTCGCGCGCGGGCGATGAGGTGGGCGCGCAGTTCAATGCCGGTTGCGTCACCACGCCACCGGGGTTTGCCCGGGCCTACCGGGACTTCTGGCAGGCGGGCTGGCCGGCCCTGGCCTGCGCCGTGGAAGACGGCGGCCAGGGCCTGCCCTGGGTGCTGGAAGGTGTGCTCTACGAATGGCTGAGCGCGGCCAACCATGGCTGGACCATGGCGCCGGGCCTGCTGCACGGTGCCTATGAATGCCTCAAGCACCATGGCAGCGAGGCGCTCAAGGCCGCCTATCTGTCAAAGATAGCCAGCGGCGAATGGCTGGCCACCATGTGCCTGACCGAAGCCCATGCGGGCAGCGACCTCGGCCAGGTCAGAACCCAGGCCCTGCCTGCGGGAGCTACGGAGCTGGGGGATGGCTACGAGATCAGCGGCAGCAAGATCTTTATCTCGGGCGGCGAGCACGACTTGACCGAGAACATCGTGCACCTGGTGCTGGCCCGGCTGCCGGACGCTGCGGCCGGACCCAAGGGCTTGTCGCTGTTTCTGGTGCCCAGGCTGCTGCCGGACGGCCGGCGCAATACCGTGGTCTGCGAGCGCATCGAGGAGAAGATGGGCCTGCATGGCAGCCCCACCTGCGTGATGCGTTTCGATGGCGCCACGGGCTGGCTGATAGGCCGGCCCGGCGCGGGCCTGAACGCCATGTTCGTGATGATGAATGCCGCACGCCTGCATGTGGCGCTGCAGGGCATAGGCCTGCTCGATGCGGCCTGGCAGAAGGCCCAGGCCTATGCGCTGGAGCGCCGCCAGATGCGGGCGCCGGGGGCCGTGCCGGCCTCGCGCGGTGCGGGCGAGGTGGCGGATCTGATCATCGAGCACCCGGCGATCCGGCGAACGCTCGATCTGCAAAGGGCCTGGGTGGATGGCGGGCGCGTGCTGGCCTATCAGACTGGCGTCCATCTGGATGTGGCGCGCCATGCCGCAGATGAGCGCGAGCGCGAACAGGCCCTGCAGTGGTGCAGCCTGATCACCCCGGTGCTCAAGGCCGCATGGACGCAGCAGGCTTTTGAAGGCGCTAGCGCCTGCCTGCAGGTCTTTGGTGGCCACGGCTATATCCGCGAATGGGGCATAGAGCAGATCGTGCGCGATTCGCGCGTGGCCATGATCTACGAAGGCACGAACGAGATCCAGGCCATCGACCTGCTGGTGCGCAAGGTCCTGCCCGATGGCGGCCAGTCCATGGGCCAGTGGCTGCTGGGACTGCGCAAAAGCCTGGATGCGGCCCGGGTCCTGGACGCCGAGGTGCTGCGCTGCCTGGCGCAGCTGCGCTACTTCACCACGGTGTTGGCGCAGGCCTGTGCGGACGATCAGACGCTGGCCTGGCGCGTCGCCGACGACTATCTGCGCTGCGTGGCCGTGACCCTGCTGGGCTGGGCCTGGGCACGCATAGCGGCCACGGAAGGGGCCGAAGGCGAGCGCTGGCAGGGACCGCTTCGACAGCTGCAGCAACGCATATTACCGGAGCTGGACTGGCGCCTGAGCCTGATGAAGGCACAGTGGAGCCAGGCCTCTGTGGTGCACGGCAATCAGGTGTTTGCCCCGGCCAGGCCATGAACTGCTCTACAAGAGTGGCCGAAACCGGCAAAATTGCGGTCTGTCCATCGCCCCTGGCTCCTGAAGTTGACACACCCTATGCCCGCTCACAAGACCGCCGAAACCGCAACCAGGCCCGCGCGCGCCTTGCGCGGCAAGCGTGCCAGAGCTGCTGCCGAGGACAGCGTCCCGGCTGAGGATGCGGGCGGTGCCGAGGTGTTTGCCGTGGACACGGTCAATGCCAGCTTCCTGGAGTCGCTGCTGGGCTATAACGCGCGCCGTGCCTCTCTGTCCCTGGTCGGCGTGTTCATGAAGTGCATGACGCGCTTCGATCTCAAGATCGTGGAGTTTTCCGTGCTGTCGCTGGTGGGCCGCAATCCTGGCATCACCTCGCGCCAGCTGTGCCAGCAGCTGGACATGCTGCCGCCCAATATGGTGGGCATGATCGATGCGCTGGCGCGGCGCGATTTTCTGGAGCGGCGCCCGCACCCGCGCGACGGCCGCGCCACCGGCCTGTACCTGACCGCTTCGGGGCGCGAGCTGGTGGACACGGCGGAGCCCCAGCTCAAGAGCAGCGAGGAAAAAGCCGTCGCTCATCTGAGCGAGGCCGAGCGGGTGCAGCTCATGCATCTGTTGCAAAAGCTGTACCGCTGATCGCCAGGCATGGCCCGGACTCCGCGGCCGGTAGGATAATGTGCGGATCATGCAGATTCGCTTCACCAAGATGCAGGGCGCGGGCAACGATTTTGTGGTGCTCGACGAAACCCAAGGCCGCCTGGGCCTGAGCGCGGCCCAGTACCGCTATCTGGCCGACCGCCACTTCGGCGTGGGCGCCGACCAGATCCTCAGCGTGCGCCCCGCGCCTGCGGCCGGCGTGGATTTTGAGTATGTGATCCACAACGCCGATGGCGGCGAGGTGGAGCAGTGCGGCAACGGCGCACGCTGCTTTGCGCGCTATGTGCACGACAAGGGCCTGACCGATAAAAGCGTGATCCGCGTGCAGACCTTGTCCGGCGTGATCGCTCCAGAAATCCACGGCAGCGGTCGCGTCACCGTGGACATGGGCGCACCCCAGCTGAATCCGGCCCTGGTGCCGTTCGATACCGCCGGCCTGCAGCCGCAGCTCCTGGGATCCGCACAAAAATGGCCGCTGGCGCTGGATGGCGTCGTGCCACCTGCTACGGTCTGGATAGCGCCGGTGTCCATGGGCAACCCGCATGCGGTGCAGCTGGTGGACGATGTGGAAGCGGCGCCGGTGCTGGCCTGGGGGCCGCTGATCGAGAACCATGCACGTTTTCCTCAGCGCGTGAATGCGGGCTTTATGCAGATCGTGGGCCGCGGCGAAGTGAAGCTGCGGGTCTATGAGCGCGGTGCCGGTGAGACCCTGGCCTGCGGCACCGGAGCCTGCGCCGCCGTGGTGGCCGGCATAGGCTGGGGCCTGCTGGACGGCAAGGTGGACGTGCACACCCATGGCGGTCTGCTGACCATTGAATGGGCAGGTGGGGCGCAGGATCGCGTGCGCATGACCGGCCCCGCAGAGTTTGTTTTTGAAGGCCAGATCGAGATACCCGATACGCTATGAACAGCATCACCGACAACGCAATGACCGAAGAGGCGATTGCCGACTATCTCCAGCAAACCCCCGAGTTTTTCGAGCGTCATGCCGAGATGCTGACCGGTGTGCAACTGCTCAGCGGCCACGGCCCGCGTGCCGTGAGCCTGCAGGAGCGCCAGGCCGAGATGCTGCGCGAGAAGATCAAGGTGCTGGAGCACCGCATCATGGACATGATGCGCCACGGCAGCGAGAACGCCTCCATCGCGCAGAAGATCCACCAGTGGACCCATGCGCTGGTCAAGGTCCAGGACCTGCGCGAGCTGCCCCATGTGCTGACCGCCAGCCTGCAGCATATGTTCGATATCCCCCAGGTGGCGCTGCGCCTGTGGAATGTGGCGGGCGCGCATTCGGGCACCGTCTACACCATGGGCGTGAGCGAGGACGCCCGGGCCTTTGCGGCATCGCTGACCATGCCGTTCTGCGGCCCGAACATGGGCTTCGAGCCCGTGCACTGGCTGCCCCAGCCCGACGCCGTGCAGTCGGTGGCCCTGCTGACCCTGCATGACGGTGCCATGGACAGCACCTCCAATGCCTTCGGCATGCTGGTGCTGGGCTCGCCCGACCCGCTGCGCTTCGACGCCACCATGGGCACGGAATTCCTGGCGCGTATCTCCGAGCTCGCCAGCGCCTCGCTGTCGCGCATGCGCCCAGTCCCGCTGACGCTGGCCCGCGGCTGACCGGCGACCATGGCCTCGCCACAGGAGCAGCAGCTCTCGTTTGAAGAGCAGTTCGCCCGCCTGCCCGAGGTCGCCCGAACCTATCTCGAGCATGTGCGGGTGCAAAAGCGCCTGGCCGAGCGCACCCACACGCTGTATGCGCTGGACCTGATCAAGCTGCAGGCCTTGGCGCAGGAGCTGCGTCTAGAGCTGCTGGCCCTGCAGCCCATGCATATCCGTCGCTTTGCTGCGCAAATGCATGGTGCCGGGCGCAGCGCCCGCGGCATTGCGCTGATTCTTTCGGGCTGGCGCAGCTTTTTCCGCTGGGCGGCCCGGCAGGAGCTGGTGCCGTTCAATCCCGTGGAGGGCGTGCGCGGCCCCAAGGCGCCCAAACCCCTGCCCAAGGCGCTGGGCGTGGATGACGCCGTGCAACTGGCCAGCTTTCACAATCCAGCGGCCGATCCCTGGCTGGAGGCGCGCGATGCCGCCATGACCGAGCTGCTCTACAGCTGCGGCCTGCGCGTGGCCGAGCTGGTGGGACTGGATGTACGGCCCGACCAAAGCACGCAGCAGCAGGGCCGGGGCTGGATTGACCTGGAAGCGGGCGATGCCCATGTGCAGGGCAAAGGCGGCAAGCGTCGCATCGTGCCCGTGGGGCGCATGGCAGCCCAGGCCCTGCAGGCCTGGTTGGCGTTGCGCAGTGCGGGATTGACGGGCGCCGCCCAGGCTAGGGCGCAGGATGAAGCGGCCTTGTTCATAGGTCGCCGGGGCGAGCGTCTCGGCGGCCAGTCGGTCTGGTCGCGGCTCAAGCAGCGCGGCCAGCAGGCGGGGCTGGCTTCGGGCGTGCATCCGCATGTGCTGCGCCATTCGTTTGCCAGCCATATGCTGCAATCCAGCGGCGATCTGCGTGCCGTGCAGGAGCTGCTGGGGCATTCCAGCATCGCCACCACGCAGATCTATACGCGGCTGGATTTTCAGCATCTGGCCCAGGCCTATGAGCATGCCCATCCGCGAGCCAGGCGCCAGCCCGAGCGTCCCGCAACGCCCACCGGGCGCGGCGATACGCCGGAAGATGATTCCTGATTTGATAGCTACAGGCGCAATCCACATAAGCGCTATGGCTCGATTGCGTCCGGTATTTGCGGCAGCCCTGGCCGCAGTGCGCGCTTGAAAGCACCGCTACACTCCCCAGCTGTTGTCACCGAGGCTGTGTTTTTCGCAGCCCAGCTTCGCGTGTTTTTTGGCGGGTGCGCCCTGCATCCGGCCGCAGCAAAAGGTTTCAAAGCATGTCTCTCATTCCAGTCACCATCCTTACGGGCTTTCTGGGCTCGGGCAAAACCACGCTGCTCAAGCGCGTGCTGCACGAATCCCACGGCATGAAGATTGCCGTGATCGAGAACGAGTTCGGCGAGGAAAATATCGACACCGACATTCTCAGGACCGAGTCCACCGAGCAGATTCTGCAGATGAGCAACGGCTGCATCTGCTGCACCATCCGCGAAGACCTGCGCGAGGCCCTGCAGCTGCTGGCCGCCAAGCGCCGCAAGGGCCTGGTCGACTTCGACCGCATCGTCATCGAAACCACGGGCCTGGCCGACCCCGGCCCCGTGGCCCAGACCTTTTTCATGGACGACGAGATTGCCGAGACCTATCTGATCGACTCCATCATCACCCTGGTCGATGCCAAGCATGCCAACCAGCAGCTCGATGACCGGCAGGAGGCGCGCCGCCAGGTGGGCTTTGCCGACCAGATGTTCCTGTCCAAGACCGACCTGGTGACGGAAGGCGAAAAGGATGAACTGATCCACCGCCTCAAGCATATGAATCCGCGCGCGCCCATCCGTGCCGTGCATTTTGGCGATGTGCCGCTCACCGAGGTGTTCGATCTGCGCGGCTTCAATCTGAACGCCAAGCTGGACATCGATCCCGACTTCCTCCAGGAAGACGAGCATGACCACAGCCACTGCGACCATGAGCACGGCCATTGCGATCACGACCATGGTCACGAGCACGACGCGCATTGCGGCCACGAGCACCATGACCACGAGCACGGCGAACATTGCCATCACCCGCACCACCATCACCACGATGACGACGTGAAGAGCTTTGTCTACCGCGCCGAGCGCGCGTTCGACCCTGCCAAGCTCGAAGACTTCCTGGGCGCCATCGTCAACATCTACGGCCCCAAGATGCTGCGCTACAAGGGCGTGCTCGACATGAAGGGCACGGGCCGCAAGGTGATCTTCCAGGGCGTGCACCAGCTCATGGGCAGCGATCTGGGCCCCGAATGGGCGGCCGACGAAAAGCGTGAGAGTAAGATGGTCTTTATCGGCATCGACCTGCCGCAGGATATCCTTCGTCAGGGGCTGGACCAGTGCCTGGTGTAATGCTTCTGACATGGAAAGATGCTGCGGTTTGCGCTTTCCATTGCTGACAATGACTGACGGCCTGCCTAGCAGGCCGTTTGTTTGCGTCGATATCTCTCGCAAACTGCAAAGGATTTGCCGAAGTCGGACCCTGTATGTGTGGGGTATGTGCAACGGTCGGGGGATAGGGGAGCGAGCATCGCTACAATCCCGCCCCTAAAGAGGGGGCTGGAGCAATCCGGTTCTGTGCTGGTCACCGTACTGTGAGGAGACAGGACGTGAACGCTGTGAGTCGTAACAAGCCCGGAGCCGCTGCTACAGCTGCGGCGTCCGCTGTGCGTGCCCGCAGCGCCAGGACCTCTTTGGCGGACGCGGTCCCGGCCAGCCCGGAGCCGGCGCTTGTTGCACCGCGGAAATCTTCCGTACCGTCCGAGACCAAACGTTCTGCAACGCCTCCTGCGCGGCAGCCCCAAACGAAAGTTCCGCCCCAGGCTCCCACGGGAGTCGAGGCCGCGGGAAGCAAGAGCGATACGAAAGCTATGACCAACACAAAGCAAGCCGTGACCAAAAAAGATCCCAAACTGGCCAATGCCTGGAAGACCAAGTCGGTGGAAGAGCTGACCGATGCTGATGTGCTGGCCATGTCTGATGACGATTACATGAACGATGTCCAGCTGGCCTTCTTCCGCCGCAAGCTGGTCGCGCTCAAGAACGACATGCATGTGAACGCCGGTGAAACCGCCGAGAACCTGCGTGAAGACACCGTGGTGGTGCCCGATCCTGCCGACCGCGCCACGATCGAGGAAGAGCATGCGCTGGAGCTGCGTACGCGCGACCGCGAGCGCAAGCTGCTCAAGAAGATCGACCAGTCCATCGCCCGCATCGATGCCGGCGACTACGGCTATTGCGACGAGACCGGCGAGCCCATCGGTGTGGGCCGTCTGCTGGCCCGTCCCACGGCCACACTGTCGCTGGAAGCCCAGCAGCGTCGCGAACTCAAGCAGAAGATGTACGGCGATTGATGTGCATCAGGTGCCGAACGGGCTGCAAGCGCCAAAGTAGTTGATCATGGCAAGAGAAGAGAATAAGTCGGGAGGGTTGCTCTCCAAGGTGGTGCGCTTTGTGCGCCACCCTACGGTCAACTGGTCCGATCTGGACAATCTGAACCAGGACAGCGACGAAGGCCAGTACAGCAAGCAGGCACTCAAGGAGATGCTGGAGCGCAAGCGCCGCAACGACTTTGTGCGCAAGCGCGAGTTCGAGCAGCTGCGCAAGCTGCGCCAGGCTCAGCTTGCGCAGTCCTCCAGGCCGGCCGCTGCGGCGGCCGAGGCCAAGGTGGCGGCGATCGCCTCGTCCTTTCTGCAGACGGCGCACAGCACCGACCTCGGCGAGCGCGCCGAAACGATCAGGAAGATCGACGAGATCGAAGCCCAGATGGCCCAGCAATGGTGGCGTGGCAAGCAGGCCGCAGATGCCACCACCATGACGCTGCAGCTGCCCGAGGGCGGCAACACCATGCCTTCGTCCTTCAGAACCCCGCCGCCGGGCTGTCCGCTGCCCTTGCTCAGCGACGCTCTGCCCAGCGATCTGAAGCTGCCGGAGACCGTGCAGAGCCCGGGCACAGGCGTGCCGGGCCTGCTCAGCATGCGCGGCGATACGGATTTCACCCCGGGTTTTGCCTCGACACAGGTATCCGCACCGGCATCGGTCAGCATGGTGCCGCCTTCGTTTGCGCGCTACGAGCATGACGCGGTGCTTGAGGAGTCGGCCATTGTCTTTGCCAATGGCGACGCCGCCGGTGCCGAGAAAGGCCTCAAGGCGCTGATTGCCCAACGCTCCCAGGATTTGCCGAGCCAGCTGCCGCTGTGGCTGGCCCTGCTGGATCTGTATCGTGCTGCCGGCTGGCAGGCCCAGTTCGATGATGCGGGCCTGGACTTCGCGGCCCGTTTTGGCCGCTCGGCCCCGCAATGGTTTGCCATGCCGCAGCAGCCGGGTCAGCTCAGCGAAACTATCAACACCAGCGCCGCCGTGGCCCAGGGCTTTCGCTGGCAGGCGCCGCTGCAACTGGACGAATCCGCTCTCAAGGTCTTGCAGGCCAGTAAGTCGCGCAGCCCCAGCCCCTGGCTGATGGACTGGAGCGCTCTGGAAGGCATGGCGCCCGCCGCGCTGCCGGCGTTGCGGGCCGCGGTGGAGCGCTGGACCCACGAGAAAGGCGAGCTGATCTTTGCCGGGACCGAGCGCCTGCTGGCCGTGATGGGCAAGCTCTGCCCGTCCGGCGATGCGAGCGTGGCCCAGGACTGGTGGCATCTGCGTCTGGCCCTGCTGAGGCTGATGCATATGCAGGATGACTTCGAGCTGGCCGCACTGGATTACTGCGTGACCTACGAGGTTTCGCCGCCGTCGTGGGTGGATCCTGTCGGCAGTTTCATGCGGGACGGCCATGCGCAGATGCAGGCGCCCAAGCCGCTGCAGGGACCCGACTCCATGCTGCCCGATGCATTGGGGCGCGAGCGTGCGCCTCAATTCGTGCTGCAGGGCGTGATCGATGGCGATGCTCTGCCCTGGCTGGCGGCGGTGCAGGACAAGGCCAAGCTGGGCGAGACGATTGCCGTTGACTGCTCGCGCCTGGTGCGCATGGACTTTGCCGCGGCCGGCTCGGTGCTCAACTGGGCCGCCGACATGCAGGCCATGGGCCATGTGCTGCAATTCAGCCAGTTGCACCAACTCGTGGCCGTGTTTTTCAATATCGTGGGCATCCAGGAGCATGCGCAGGTGATTCCACGGAGAGATTGACACCCCCTGAGGCGCTGCGCGCCTAGGCGGCCCCGCCTTCCCCCTCTCTCTCTTCGGGAGGGAGACGACACCTTCGCCGCGAGGCGGCTCTTGCTCGGTGTCCCTGAGTTGGTGCGTGCTTGTTCCAGCGCTGTGCTTCAAATTAAATTTTCCTGAGCTCTTGAGCTTGTGCTGCCTTGTCCTCATCTACAGCAGATGGAACAGTTTCACGGCACCACCATTTTGAGCGTGCGCCGCCAGACTCCCGAGGGCGTGCAAGTCGCCATCGGCGGTGATGGCCAGGTCACATTGGGCAATATCGTCATCAAGGGCACGGCGCGCAAGGTGCGCAAGCTCTATCATGGCAAGGTGCTGGCGGGCTTTGCGGGCGCCACAGCCGATGCCTTCACGCTGTTCGAGCGTTTCGAGGCCAAGCTCGAAAAGCACCAGGGCCATCTGACGCGCGCCGCCATCGAGTTGACCAAGGACTGGCGCACCGACCGCGTGCTGCGCAAGCTCGAGGCCATGCTGGCCGTGGCCGATGCCACGACCTCGCTGATCATCACGGGCAACGGCGATGTGCTCGAGCCCGAGCAAGGCATCGTGGCCATAGGTTCCGGCGGTGCCTATGCGCACTCGGCCGCCAAGGCGCTGCTCAACAACACCGAGCTGTCGGCCGAAGACGTGGTGCGCAAGTCGCTGGCCATCGCGGGCGAGCTCTGCATCTACACCAATATGAATCACACCATCGAAACGCTGTAAGCGCTTCGGGTCCTGAATTGATAGCTTTATGCGCTTGACTGACAAGCGTTCGAGGCTTGTTTGACTGAGAGTTTTCAATGTCCTCTGCCATGACTCCCCAGGAGATCGTCTCCGAGCTGGACAAGCACATCGTCGGGCAAAACGGCGCCAAGCGCGCCGTGGCCATTGCGCTGCGCAACCGCTGGCGCCGTCAGCAGGTTGCCGAAGGCCTGCGCCACGAGATTACGCCGAAGAACATTCTGATGATCGGCCCCACGGGCGTGGGCAAGACCGAGATCGCGCGTCGCCTGGCCAAGCTGGCCGATGCGCCCTTCATCAAGGTGGAGGCCACCAAGTTCACCGAGGTCGGCTATGTGGGCAAGGATGTGGATGCCATTATCCGCGACTTGGCCGAGGTCGCCGTCAAGCAGACGCGCGAGTCCGACATGAAGAAGATGCGCGTCCGCGCCGAAGATGCGGCCGAGGAGCGCATCCTCGACGTGCTGATCCCGCAGGCACGCACCGGCGAGGCGGCTGCCGACAGCACGGCCCGTCAGGTGTTCCGCAAGAAGCTGCGCGAAGGCCAGCTCGACGACAAGGAAATCGAGATCGACCTCGCCGAGCAGATGCCTCAGGTGCAGATCATGGGTCCGCAAGGCATGGAGGAGATGGCCGAGCAGTTGCGCGGCATGTTCAGCCACATGGGCCAGGAAAAGCGCAAGACGCGCAAGCTCAGGATTGCCGAGGCCCTGAAGCTGCTGACCGACGAGGAAGCGGCCAAGATGGTCAACGAGGAGGAGGTCCGAAACCGCGCCATCCTCAATGCCGAGCAGAACGGCATTGTCTTCATCGACGAAATCGACAAGGTGGCCACGCGCCAGGAAACCAGCGGTTCCGATGTTTCGCGTCAGGGGGTGCAGCGCGATCTGCTGCCGCTGGTTGAAGGCACATCGGTGTCGACCAAATACGGTGTGGTCAAGACCGATCACATTCTGTTCATCGCCTCGGGTGCCTTTCACCTCTCCAAGCCCAGCGACCTGATTCCCGAACTGCAGGGGCGCTTTCCCATTCGCGTGGAACTGGATTCCCTGTCGGTCCAGGACTTCGAGGCCATTCTGATGCAGACTCACGCCTCTCTGGTCAAACAATATCAGGCCTTGCTCGCCACCGAAGGCGTGACGCTGGAGTTCCAACCCGACGGCATCACGCGTCTGGCCACGATTGCCTTCGAGGTCAACGAGCGCACCGAGAACATCGGTGCGCGGCGCCTGTCCACGGTCATGGAGCGTCTGCTGGACGAAGTCAGCTTCGATGCAGCCAAGCTTTCGGGGCAGACGGTGACGATAGACGCAGACTATGTAAATCAGCGTTTGCAGATGCTGAGCCAGGACGAGGATCTGTCGCGCTTTATTTTGTGAAGTTCACGGCCTGCCCATAGGACTGCCCGCTTGCGCGGGCAGTTTGCGTTTGTAGGAAAACAGCGTGAGTACGGAGCTTGTTTACCCTGAATTGAATCGTTGCAATTGATCGTTTCTATTGAGAGTCCACATGCACAGGTTTTGCTAAGTGCTTGTATAGGAAAGGTATTTTTCCTGGTGGGGCTTTTCTTTTCATCTCTAAGTGCTTGATTTCATTGCAAATAATTGTCCAGTTGTGTTTGGTAAGCCTCGAAATTGCTGCTACAGTGCAAAAAAGTGCAATTAAGTGGTGGAAACTGCCCTCGCGCCCGTTTTTTCGGGAGTGAGTGGCTACGGATGACCGGAGGAGCAGACCGTGTTTCAAGGGGCGTCTTCGTTGAATCTCGATGGCAAGGGGCGGCTTTCGGTGCCGACCCGGCATCGTGACGCCCTGTTGTCCATGGCCGAAGGTCAGGTCACGTTCACCAAGCACCCCCACGGCTGTCTGATGCTGTTTCCCCGGCCCGAATGGCTGCAGTTCCGCGAGCGCATCGCCCAACTGCCCATGAGCGCCCAATGGTGGAAGCGCATTTTTCTGGGCAATGCCATGGATGCGGAGATGGACGGAACCGGCCGCCTGCTGGTGTCGCCCGAGCTGCGTGATGCGGCCGGTCTGAGCAAGGAGGTGGTGTTGCTGGGAATGGGCAACCATTTCGAGCTCTGGGACAAGGCCACTTATGAGGCACGTGAGGCGGAAGCCATGCAGCAGGAAATGCCGGCGGCTTTCCAGGATTTTGTTTTTTAGGAAGAGACGTGCTTGTGAATCAGCCGTTGCAACATATCACCGTCTTGCTGGATGAGGCCGTGGACGCCCTGCTGGGTGGAGCCGGCGCGCAGCCGGCCGGGCAATGGGTGGATGCAACGTTCGGACGGGGAGGTCACTCCCGGCTCATCCTGCAGCGGCTAGGGCCGGACGGAAGCTTGCTGGCGTTCGACAAAGACCCGGACGCAATTGCTGAAGCGGCGCGCATCACCGATGCGCGTTTTTCGATTCGGCATCAGGGATTCAGCCATCTGAGCGAGCTGCCCGAAGGCAGTGTGCGGGGCGTGTTGATGGACCTGGGGGTGAGTTCGCCCCAGATCGACAACCCGGGCCGGGGCTTCAGCTTCCGTTTCGACGGACCGCTCGACATGCGCATGGACACCACGCGTGGCCAGAGCGTGGCCGAGTGGCTCGAGGATGCGGAAGTGCAGCAGATTGCGGAGGTGATACGTGACTACGGCGAAGAACGGTTTGCTGGCCCCATTGCAAAGGCGATTGTTGCTAGGCGCGAGAGCCAGGGCCCATTACGCACCACTGCCGAACTGGCCCAGCTCGTGGCTGGCGCGGTCAAGACCCGCGAGGCTGGGCAGAACCCGGCAACACGTACCTTCCAGGCTCTTCGGATTTTCATCAATGCCGAGCTTCAGGAGCTCGAGCAAGCGCTAGAAGCCAGCCTGCGCGTGCTGGCGCCCGGTGGGCGCCTGGCCGTGATCAGCTTCCATTCGCTGGAAGACCGCATCGTCAAGCAATTCATCGCCAAGCACTCCAAGGAGGTCTACGACCGCCGCGCGCCTTTTGCTCCGCCCACGCCCATGCGGCTCAAGGCGCTGGAGCGCATCAAGCCCAGCGCCGCGGAAATCGAGGCCAACCCGCGCTCGCGTTCGGCGGTGATGCGCGTGGCCGAGCGCACGGAGGTGCCTGCATGAGGCTGAGCCTGGCTCTGGTCCGCATGGCTCGGGGAGGGCTGCCATGCTGCGCATAAACCTGCTGCTGCTGCTGGCCGTGATGCTGAGCGCCATTTTCCTGGTGCACACCCAGTATGAGTCGCGCAAGCTGTTCACCGAGCTGGACCGGGCCGAATCCGAGGCCCGCCGCCTGGCGACCGACCAGCAGCGCCTGCAGGTGGAAAAGCGCGCCCAGGCCACGCCGCAGCGCATCGAGACCATGGCGCGCGAGAAGCTGCAGATGAAGCCGGCATCGCCGGCCATCACGCAATATGTGCAGGACGGAGCCGCCGCGGGAGCCGTGCAATGACGCGCAGCGTGCTCTACACCACCAGCCCCCTGCTGGCGTCCAAGACGCCGCTGTGGCGCAGCAAGTTCATCGTGGCGGCGCTGGCCCTGGGCTTTGTGGGCCTGGGCGCGCGCGCAGCCTATGTGCAGGTCTTCGGCAATGATTTCTTCAAGCGCCAGGGTCTGGTGCGCTTTGCGCGCACGCTGGAGCTGCCCGCCAACCGCGGCCGCCTGCTGGACCGCAACGGCCTGATCCTGGCCTCCAGCGTGCCCGCGGCCAGCATCTGGGCCATTCCCGAGGACGTGGATCTCAAGGACCCGGAAGTCCAGCAGAAGCTCAAGGAAGTGGCCAAGCTCATGGAGATGCCGCTGCCCATGCTGCTGGGCAAGCTCGACGATGAGGACAAGAGCTTTGTCTGGGTCAAGCGCCAGCTGGACTGGGATGTGGGTCAGAAGATCGTGGCCCTCAACATCAAGGGCATCTACAACCGCAAGGAATACAAGCGCCAGTATCCCGAGGGTGAGTCCGCGGCCCATATCGTGGGCTTCACCAATGTGGAAGACCATGGCCAGGAAGGCATGGAGCTGGCCTTCGACGGCGAGCTGGCCGGCAAGCCGGGCTCGCGCCGCGTGATCAAGGACCGGCTGGGACGCGTGGTCGAGGGCGTGGGCGACGAGGTGCCGCCGCAGGATGGCAAGGACATTCAGCTGTCCATCGACAGCAAGGTCCAGTACTACGCCTACCAGAAGCTCAAGCAGCAGGTTGAGATCAACAAGGCCAAGGCGGGCAGCGTGGTGGTCATGGACGCCCATACGGGCGAGCTGCTGGCGCTGGCCAACTACCCCAGCTACGACCCCGGCCACCGCAAGAATCTGACCGGCGAGCAGCTGCGCAACCGTGCCATGACCGATACCTTCGAGCCGGGCTCGACCATGAAGCCCATCACCATCGCCACGGCGCTGGAGCTCAAGCGGGTCAAGCCCTCATCCATCATCGATACCTCGCCGGGCCGCTACACGGTCACGGGCTCGACCATCACCGACACCCACAACTACGGCGTGCTGACGGTGGAGGGCGTGATCCAGAAGTCCAGCAACGTGGGCGCGACCAAGGTGGCGCAGAAGCTCTCGTCGCAGGAAATGTGGGAGCACTTCAGCGCGCTGGGCTTTGGCCAGAAGCCGCTGATCCAGTTTCCGGGCGCGGTGTCGGGACGTCTGCGTCCCTGGAAGACCTGGAAGCCCATCGAGCAGGCCACCATGTCCTATGGCTATGGCCTGTCGGCCTCGCTGTTCCAGATGGCGCGCTCCTATACCGTGTTCTCCAACGACGGCAACGTCATTCCGTCCACGATTCTCAAGAGCACCGAGCCGCCCGTGGGCGTGCGCGTGTTCTCGGCCGAAAACGCGGCCGCCGTACGCCATATGCTGTGGCTGGCCGCCGGCCCCGGCGGCACGGGCCAGAAGGCCCAGGCCGAGGGCTACACCATCGGCGGCAAGTCCGGCACGGCGCGCAAGCAGCAGGGCAAGGGCTATGCGGCCGGCAAGTACCGCGCCTGGTTCACGGGCATGGCGCCCATAGACAAGCCCCGCATCATCGTCGCGGTGATGGTGGACGAGCCCACGGCCGGCTCCTACTACGGCGGTACCGTGGCGGGCCCGGTGTTTGCCGACGTGGTGCAGCAGACCCTGCGTTTCATGGGCGTGCCGCCCGACAAGGAAGTCAAGCCTCAGATCGTGGCCGCCCCGCCTGAGGAGCCTGTGCTATGAGCAGCCATCAAGTTTCCATCCATCATCTGAACACGGCGGCCGAGGCCGTGGCCTGGCTGCGCGCGCGCGTCCAGGGCGATCTGCAGACCGACAGCCGCAAGCTCCAGGCCGGCGACGGCTTCATCGCCTGGCCCGGCGCCGCGACCGACGGCCGCGCCTATGTTGCCAAGGCTCTGGAGCAGGGCGCTGCCGCCGTGCTCGTGGAAGCCGAGGGCCTGGAAGCCTTCGCGCTAAGTGGCGACAGAATCGCGGCCCTCAAAGGCCTGAAAGCCGCCACCGGCCTGATCGCGGATCAGTGGTTTGCCCATCCCAGTGGCGAGATGGATGTGCTGGCCGTAACCGGCACCAACGGCAAGACCACCACCGCCTGGTGGCTGGCCCATGCTTTGTCCAAGGTGGAACTGAAGGCCCGCACCGGCTGTGCGCTGGTGGGCACTCTGGGCGTGGGCGTGCCGCCCCATCTGGAGTACACGGGCCTGACCACGCCCGACCCCGTGCGGCTGCAGCGTGCCTTCCGCGAATATGCGGACGCGGGCCTGGCGGCTTGCGCGATCGAGGCATCGTCCATAGGCATCGTCGAGCATCGACTCGACGGCACGAAGATCCGCGTGGCCCTGTTCACCAACTTCACGCAGGACCATCTGGACTACCACGGCACGATGGAGGCCTACTGGCAGGCCAAGACCCAGCTCTTCGACTGGCCGGGGCTGCAGGCCGCGGTGGTGAATATCGACGACCCGCATGGCGCTCGGCTCTGGGCCAAGCTGCAGGCCAAGGCACTCGACGTCTGGAGCATCTCGATCCAGGGTCCGGCGCGTCTGCAGGCCAAGGACATCAGCCTGGGCGAGAACGGCCTGGCGTTCACCGTGCTCGAAGCCGGTCACAGCCTGCGCATGAACACCCGTCTGGTGGGGCAGTACAACGTCTCGAATCTGCTGGGCGTGCTGGCCGCCTTGCGCAGCCTGGGCCTGACGCTGGAGCAGGCCGTGGCCGCCTGCGCCGACCTGGAGCCCGTGCCCGGCCGCATGCAGCAGATTGCCCGCACCGGCCTGCCGCTGGTGGCCGTGGACTATGCCCATACGCCCGATGCGCTCGAGAAAGCCTTGCAGGCCCTGCAGCCCGCCGCGCGTCAGCGCCAGGGCCGGCTCTGGTGCGTATTCGGCTGCGGCGGCGACCGCGACAACAGCAAGCGCCCGCTGATGGGGCAGGCCGCCCAGACCCATGCCGACTGCGTGCTCGTCACCAGCGACAACCCGCGCAGCGAAGTGCCCGAACGCATCATCGACCAGATCCTGGCCGGCATGCACGAGGGCGAACACCTCCATGTCCAGGTCGACCGCGCGGCGGCCATTGCCGAGGCCCTGGCCCGCGCCGATGCGCGCGACGTGGTGCTGATTGCCGGCAAGGGACATGAGGACTACCAGGAGACGAAGGGCGTGCGCCATCCGTTCTCCGATATGGCCGAGGCGCAGAAGGCGCTGGCGGCCCGCGAAGGAAAGATGCGGTCATGATGACCTTGGAAAAAGCGCTGGAGCTGCTCCAGGCGCATATCCCCCAAGCCCGCCTGATCGGCGACGGTCAGGTCCTGCTGGCGCGCGTGCACACCGACACGCGCACGCTGCAGGCCGGGGATCTGTTCGTGGCCCTCAAGGGCGAGCGTTTCGACGCCCATGATTTTCTGCCCCAGGCCAAGGCTGCCGGCGCGGTGGCCGCACTGGCATCGCACGGCCTGGCCGAGGCCGGCCTGTCCGGCATCGAGGTGCCCGACAGCCTGCAGGCTCTGGGCGCTCTGGCCCGCGCCTGGCGCGCGCAGTTTGATCTGCCACTGATCGCCGTGACGGGCAGCAATGGCAAGACCACGGTCACGCAGATGATCGCCTCCATCCTGCGCGCCCATGCGGGCGACGCGGCGCTGGCCACACGCGGCAACTTCAACAACTCCATCGGCATGCCGCTGAATCTGCTGCGCATGACGGCGGAGCACCGGCTGGCCGTGCTGGAGATGGGCATGAACCATCCCGGCGAGATCGTCGAGCTGGCCGCCATAGCCCAGCCCACGGTGGCCCTGGTCAACAATGCCCAGCGCGAGCACCAGGAGTTCATGCACACGGTGGAAGCCGTGGCGCGCGAAAACGGCTCGGTGCTGAGCTTTCTGCCCCGGGATGGCGTGGCCATTTTCCCCGCAGGCGATGAATACACACCGCTGTGGACGATGCTGGCCGAGGGCCGCAAGTGCCTGATGTTTGGCGATGCCTCCGCGGGTGCGCAGGTGTTTGCCGCCGATGTGGCGTGGAGCGGCGGCGCCTGGAGCTTTGCGCTGCACCTGCCGCAGGGCAGCGCCGCCGTGCAGCTGCATATCGCGGGCCGCCATAACGTGCGCAACGCCCTGGCCGCAGCGGCCTGCGCCCATGCGGCTGGCGTTCCGCTGCAGGCGATCGTCCGGGGGCTCTCGGCCTTCGAGCCCGTGACCGGCCGCTCGCGCGCGCTGGCGGTGCAGTTCGCGGGCCGCAGCGTGACCGTGGTGGACGACACCTACAACGCCAATCCCGACTCCGTGGCCGCGGCCATTGCCGTGCTGGCCGAGCTGCCCGCACCGCAGCTGCTGGTCCTGGGCGATATGGGCGAGGTGGGCGACAACGGCCCGCAATTCCATGCCGAGGCCGGTGCGCTGGCCAGGCAGCAAGGCATTGCGCATTTCTTTGCGCTGGGTCAGCAGTGCGCGTTTGCCGCTCAGGCATTCGGCGCCGGCGCTCAGCATTTCGATAGCATGCAGGCGCTTGAACAAGCGGTCTGCAAACTTCTGCCCGCAGTGGGCAGTGTGTTGGTCAAGGGTTCGCGGTTCATGAAGATGGAGCAGGTGGTGCAGGCGATGGAAGCCGGCGCAGACAAGAAGCAAGGCACTTGCGGGGAGGCCGCATGCTGCTGATGCTCGCTCAATGGTTGCAGGGTATTTCGCCGGAGTTCGGCTTTCTGCGCGTGTTCCAGTACCTGACGCTGCGCGCCGTGCTGGCGGCCGTGACGGCCTTGCTGATCGGCCTGTTCATCGGTCCCAAGGCGATCCGCATGCTGACCGCGCTCAAGATCGGCCAACCCGTGCGCGGCTACGCGATGGAAACCCATCTGGTCAAGAGCGGCACGCCCACCATGGGCGGGGTGCTGATCCTGTTTGCGATCGCCGTGTCCACGCTGCTGTGGTTCGACCTGTCCAACCGTTTCGTCTGGATCGTGCTGCTGGTCACGCTGGGATTTGGCGCCATAGGCTGGGTGGATGACTGGCGCAAGGTGGTCAACAAGGACCCCGAGGGCATGCGCTCCGGCGAGAAGTATTTCTGGCAGTCGGTGATCGGCCTGCTGGCCGCGCTGTATCTGGTGTTCTGCGTTTCCGAGAACAACAACGCCGAGGTGTTCGCGCTGTTCGTCTCCTGGGTGCAGTCGGGCTTCTCCATGGACCTGCCGCCCAAGGCCGGTCTGCTCGTGCCCTTCTTCAAGGAGGTCAGCTACCCACTGGGCGTGCTGGGCTTTGTGATCATGACCTATCTGGTCATCGTCGGCGCCAGCAATGCCGTGAACCTGACCGACGGCCTGGACGGCCTGGCCATCATGCCGGTGGTCATGGTGGGCACGGCGCTGGGCATTTTTGCCTATGTGACGGGCAATGTGACCTACGCCAGATATCTGCTGTTTCCGCATATCCCGGGCTCGGGCGAGCTGATGGTGTTCTGCGGCGCCATGGCGGGTGCGGGCCTGGCCTTCCTCTGGTTCAACGCCCACCCGGCCCAGGTCTTCATGGGCGATGTGGGCGCGCTGGCCCTGGGCGCGGCCCTGGGCACGATCGCCGTGATCGTGCGCCAGGAAATCGTGCTGGCCGTGATGGGCGGCATCTTCGTGGCCGAGGCCGTGTCCGTGATGCTGCAGGTGACCTGGTTCAAGTACACCAAGAAGCGCTATGGCGAAGGCCGGCGCCTGTTGAAGATGGCGCCGCTGCACCACCACTTCGAAAAGAGCGGCTGGAAGGAAACGCAGGTCGTGACCCGCTTCTGGATCATCACCATGCTGCTGTGCCTGCTGGGCCTGTCCACGCTGAAGCTGAGGTGATGCACATGCATGACGAAGACCTCAACCTCCAGGATCGGGCGCTGTTGCCGGAGTCGGAGCTTGCTATGCAAATGCAAGCTGCAGCCGCTGAACAGTTAACGGATCTGGTCCAGGAGACTGCTGAAGTCCAGACGCAGCAAGTGCTGGCTGCTACAGATGCCGAGGTTGCGGTGCAGGCTGCTGGCGCCGAGCCGGTTCCCGATCTCTCCACCCTGACCGCGGCCAAGGAGGCTGCGGCTTTTGTGGCCCAGATCTTTGCCGACCCCGGCATCTCCGATGCGGCCGATGCCGATGTGACGGCCGTGGAGCAGCCCCAGGCGGCTTCAGCCGATGTGGTCGAGCTGCCCCCCGTGCCCGTGCTCTGGCCTCAGGCCGCCGCGCAGCATCTGCAGGGTCAGCGGGTGCTGATCCTGGGCCTGGGCATCTCGGGCATCGCCATGGCGCGCTGGTGCGCGCGTGCGGGCGCCGAGGTCACGGTGGCCGATACGCGCGAGGCACCGCCGCATCTGGCGACCCTGCAGGCCGAGCTGCCCGGCGTGCGCTTTGTCGCGGGCGAGTTTTCCGCGGCCCTGGTCGACGGCCGGGGCCTGAGCTCCGTCTACCGCTCGCCGGGCCTGAGCCCGGCCACGGTGGCGCCGGTCTTCCAGGCAGCGCGCGCCATCGGCCTGCCCGTGGGCGGCGAGCTGGATCTGTTCGCCATGGCCCTCAAGGGCCTGCGCGAGGCCCATGGCTATGCACCCAAGGTGCTGGGCGTGACGGGCACCAATGGCAAGACCACGGTGACCTCGCTGAGCGGCCAGCTGCTTGAGCATGCGGGCCTGAGCGTGAGCGTGGCCGGCAATATCGGCCCTTCGCTGCTGGATACTCTGTCCGAGCGCATCGATGCGCAAAGCCTGCCCCAGGCCTGGGTGCTGGAGCTGTCGAGCTTCCAGCTCGACGACTGCCACGGCTTCGAGCCCACGGCGGCCACGGTGCTCAATATCACCCAGGACCATCTGGACTGGCATGGCGGCATGCCGGCCTATGCGGCGGCCAAGGCCCATGTCTTTGGCGAGCAGGGCCTGATGGTGCTCAACCGCGAAGACCCCGTGGTCATGGCCATGCTGCCCGCACCGGTGTCCGTGCCCGGCAAGCGCGGCAAGACCTTCCAGCGCGCCCATGTGACTTTCGGCGGCGATATGCCGCGCCGACCCGGCGATTTCGGCCTGGAGGTCGTCAACGGCATGACCTGGCTGGTGCGCGCCCACGAGGCCGACGAAACCAGCAAGGGCAAGACCGCCGACGATCTGCACATCGTGCGCCTGATGCCTGCCGATGCGCTGCGCATCCGCGGCCGCCACAACGCCATCAACGCCCTGTCGGCGCTGGCGCTGGCCACGGCTGCCGGCTGCAATCTGGCGCCGCTGCTCTACGGCCTGCGCGAATACCGGGGCGAGCCCCACCGCGTGCAGCCCATAGGCCGCGTGCAAGACGTCGAATACTTCGACGACAGCAAGGGCACCAATGTCGGGGCCACGGTCGCGGCCCTGATGGGACTGGGTCCGGACCATCGCATCGTGGCGATTCTGGGCGGTCTGGGCAAGGGCCAGGATTTTGCACCGCTGGCCGCTCCCGTCGCGCGCTATGTGCGCGCCGCCGTGCTGATCGGGCAGGATGCGCCGCAGATTCGCGCAGCGCTGAGCGACACCGGCGTGACCCTGGTCGACGCCGCGACCATGCAGGAGGCCGTGCAACAGGCCGCGCGTCTGGCCCATGCGAATGACGCCGTGCTGCTGTCGCCGGCCTGCGCGAGCATGGACATGTTCAAGGACTATGCGGACCGCGCCCACCAGTTCGTGGAAGCGGTGCGCGAGCTGGCACTGGACGCCGGCCAGCAGCTGGAGGACGGTGCATGACCACCTCCTTCATGACCAGCCTCTCCGGCCGCATGCGCTCTTTGCTGCGCAGCGCCGGGGACAAGCCCATAGACGTGCTGCCGGTGCGCGTGGGCGGGCCGCAGTACGACCGACCCACCCGCACCCCGGCCAGCGTGCTGGGCCTGGATCAGGCCCTGATCTGGGTGGTCATCGCTTTGCTGTCCTGGAGTCTGGTCATGGTGTATTCGGCATCGATCGCGATGCCGGACAACCCGCGCTTCGGCAAGATCGAGCCCTATCACTTCCTGATGCGCCATGCCATGTCCATAGGCATGGCTTTCGTGGCGGCTCTGCTGGCGTTCCAGGTGCCCATGAATGTCTGGGAGAAGGTCGCACGCAAGCTGTTCGTGGTCTCCATCGTGCTGCTGGTGGCGGTGCTGATTCCGCACGTGGGCACGGTGGTCAACGGCGCGCGGCGCTGGCTGTCGCTGGGCATCATGAATTTCCAGCCCTCGGAGCTGGCCAAGTTCTCGGTGCTGATCTATGCGGCCGACTACATGGTGCGCAAGATGGAGGTCAAGGAGCGCTTCTTCCGCGCCGTGCTGCCCATGGGGCTGGCCGTGGTCGTGGTCGGGGTGCTGCTGCTGGCCGAGCCCGACATGGGCGCCTTCATGGTGATCGTGGTGATCTCCATGGGCATTCTGTTCCTGGGCGGCGTGAATGCGCGCATGTTCTTCATCATCGCGCTGTTGGTGGTCATGGCCTTCGTGATGATCATCGCCACCTCGGAGTGGCGGCGCGAGCGCATTTTTGCCTACCTCAATCCCTGGGATGAGAAGCATGCGCTGGGCAAGGGCTACCAGCTCTCGCATGCGCTGATTGCCATCGGCCGCGGCGAGATCTTCGGCGTGGGCCTGGGGCGCAGCGTGGAAAAGCTGCACTGGCTGCCCGAGGCCCATACCGACTTTCTGATGGCCGTGATCGGCGAGGAGTTCGGCCTGGTCGGGGTGCTGCTGATCGCCGTGACCTTCCTCTGGCTGACCCGCCGCATCATGCTGATCGGTCGCCAGGCCATCGCGCTAGACCGCGTGTTCGCGGGACTGGTGGCCGAGGGCGTGGCGATCTGGATGGGCTTTCAGGCCTTCATCAACATGGGGGTGAATCTGGGGGCGCTGCCAACCAAAGGCCTGACTCTGCCGTTAATGAGTTTTGGCGGTTCGGCCATTTTGATGAATTTGATAGCGATAGCCGTGGTGCTTCGAGTGGATTACGAAAACAAGCTGCTGATGAAGGGAGGCCACGCATGAGCCTGCCACTACAAGCCGTTGGGCAGCAGGACAAGCAACGCACGGCCCTGGTGATGGCCGGCGGCACCGGCGGCCATATCTTCCCCGGTCTGGCCGTGGCCCAGGAGCTGCGCGAGCGCGGCTGGCAGGTGCACTGGCTGGGGGCGCCGGACTCCATGGAGGCGCGCATCGTGCCGCCCCAGGGCTTTGCGCTCGAGAGCATCGAGTTCGGTGGCGTGCGCGGCAAGGGACTCAAGACCCTGGCAGCGCTGCCGCTGCGGCTGCTCAAGGCCTTCTCCCAGGCCCGCGCCGTGATGCGTCGCGTGCAGCCCGATGTGGTGATAGGCCTGGGTGGCTACCTCACGGTCCCCGGCGGGCTGATGGCGGCCATGTCCGGCGTGCCCGTGGTGCTGCACGAGCAGAACTCCGTGGCCGGCATGGCCAACAAGGTGGTGGCCACGGTGGCCAAGCGCGTGTTCACGGCCTTCCCCAAGGTGTTTGCCAAGGGCGAGTGGGTGGGCAATCCGCTGCGCCGGGCCTTCACCGAGCAGCCCGATCCCGCGCGGCGCTTTGCGGACCGCGCCGGTCCGCTGAAGCTGCTGGTCGTGGGCGGCAGCCTGGGTGCCAAGGCCTTGAACGAGATCGTGCCCCAGGCCCTGGCCCTGATTCCCGCCGACCAGCGCCCGCAGGTCATGCACCAGAGCGGCGCGGCCCAGATCGACGCGCTGCGCGCCAACTATGCGGCGGCCGGCGTGCAGGCCGAACTCACGCCTTTCATCGACGACACGGCCAAGGCTTTTGCCGATGCCGATGTCATCGTCTGCCGCGCGGGAGCCAGCACCGTGACCGAGATTGCGGCCGTGGGCGCCGCGGCGATCTATGTGCCGTTTCCGGCCGCCGTGGACGACCACCAGACCAGCAATGCGCGCTTCCTGGTGGACGCCGGCGCCGGGTGGTTGTTGCCGCAAAGTACTTTGAGCCCCCAAGGGTTGGCTGAAATGCTACAAAATATGCAGCGTGCGACGCTGTTGGAGCGCGCTGAACTAGCGAAGAAAATGCAAAAGATCGATGCCACCGCGAAGGTGGTTGCCGCTTGTGAGGAGTTGGCCGCATGAAACACGCCATCCATCACATTCATTTTGTCGGTATTGGCGGCGCCGGCATGAGCGGCATCGCCGAAGTGCTGCACAACCTGGGCTATGCCATCTCGGGCTCCGACCTGGCCGACAGCGCCACGCTGCGCCGTCTGGCCAGCCTGGGCATCAAGACCTTCGTGGGCCATGCCGTGGGCAATATCGCGGGCGCCGATGTCGTGGTCACCTCTACGGCCGTGCATGGCGACAACCCCGAAGTCGTGGCGGCGCGCGAGAAGAAGATTCCCGTCGTGCCGCGCGCGCTGATGCTGGCCGAGCTGATGCGCTTCAAGCAGGGCATCGCAATTGCGGGCGCCCATGGCAAGACCACCACCACCAGCCTGGTGACCAGCGTGCTGGCCGAGGCCGGGCTGGACCCGACCTTTGTGATCGGCGGCAAACTCAACAGCGCGGGCGCCAATGCCAAGCTCGGCCACGGCGACTACATCGTGGTCGAGGCCGACGAGTCCGATGCCTCCTTCCTGAACCTGCTGCCGGTGATGGCCGTGGTCACGAATATCGACGCGGACCACATGGAGACCTACGGCCATGACTTTGGCCGTCTCAAGCAGGCCTTCGTGGACTTTCTGCACCGCATGCCGTTCTACGGCCGCGCCATTCTCTGCGTGGACAGCCCCGCAGTCCGCGAAATCCTGCCCAAGCTGGCGCGCCCGGTGACCACCTACGGTTTTGCCGAAGATGCGCAGGTGCGCGCCGTCAACGTGCGCGCCGAAGGCGGCCGCATGTGCTTTACCGTGCGCCGCAGCAACGGCCAGAGCTATCCCGACCTGGATGTGGTGCTGAGCCTGCCCGGCGAGCACAACGTGCTGAACGCGCTGTCGGCCGTGGCCGTGGCCATGGAGCTGGAGATCTCGGACGAGGCGCTGCTGCGCGCGCTCGAGGGCTTCAAGGGCGTGGGCCGCCGCTTCCAGCGCTATGGCGAGCTGCCCGCCAGCAACGGCGGCACCTTCACCATCATCGACGACTACGGCCACCATCCGGTCGAGATGGCGGCCACGCTGGCCGCGGCGCGCGGCGCCTTCCCGGGCCAGCGCCTGGTGCTGGCCTTCCAGCCCCACCGCTACAGCCGCACGCGCGACTGCTTCGAGGACTTCGTGAAGGTCATAGGCAGTGCCGACTCCGTGCTGCTGGCCGAGGTCTATGCGGCGGGCGAGTCGCCCATCGTGGCGGCCGACGGCCGCTCGCTGGCCCGTGCTTTGCGTGTGGCCGGCAAGGTCGAACCTGTATTTGTGGAAAACATTGCCGATATGCCGGCGGCCATCGCCGCGAATGCGCAAGCTGGCGATGTATTGCTCTGCATGGGTGCGGGCTCCATTGGTGCCGTGCCCGGAAAGCTGGTTGAAATGCTCTCGAAAGATGAGCTGAGTGTGCAAGAGGGGAATGCGCAATGAGCACATTTGGCACCAATATTGATGTGAAGGCCCTGGGCAAGGTGGCCGTGCTCATGGGCGGGCGCTCGTCCGAGCGCGAGGTGTCGCTGATGTCGGGCTCGGGCGTGCTCGCCGCGCTGCAGTCCAAGGGCGTGGACGCCCACAAGTTCGACCCCGCTGAGCAGGGGCTGGACCAGCTCAAGGTGCAGGGCTTCGACCGCTGCTTCATCGCGCTGCACGGCCGCTATGGCGAAGACGGCACGGTGCAGGGCGCGCTCGAGCTGCTGGGCATTCCCTACACGGGCTCCGGCGTGATGGCTTCCAGCATTGCCATGGACAAGGTCATGACCAAGCGCATCTGGCGCTTCGAAGGGCTGCCCACTCCCGACTGGCGCATGGTGTCTTCGGCCGAGGAAACCGTGGCGGCATTTGAGGCGCTGGGCGCACCCATGATCGTCAAGCCCGCGCGTGACGGATCGAGCATCGGCCTGACCAAGGTGATGAATGCCGAGGAATGCGCCAAGGCCTATGAGCTGGCGGCCCGGTACGACCTGGAAGTGCTGTGCGAGCAGTTCATTGCCGGCGACGAGACCACCTGCCCCGTGCTGGGGGCCGACGCCGGCGCCCACGCGCTGCCGGTGATCCGCATCGTGGCGCCCGAAGGCAATTACGACTACCAGAACAAGTACTTCACCGACACCACGCAATACCACTGCCCCAGCGGTCTGCCGGCCGAGGAGGAGGCCGAGATCCAGCGCATCGTGGTCAAGGCCTTCCGCACGCTGGGCTGCCGCGGCTGGGCGCGCGCCGACATCATGATCCGCGCCGGCGACCGCAAGCCCTTTCTGCTGGAGATCAATACCTCGCCGGGCATGACGGGGCACTCGCTGGTGCCCATGGCGGCGCGGGCCTCCGATGTGAGCTATGAAAACCTGTGCCTGGGCATTCTGGCCAGCAGCACGCTGGATGGAGAAGCGCCACAGCCATGACCCGCAACCAACCCACAGCCGTCGTGCCGTTCGACGTCAAGCTCATGAACATCACCGCCACGGTGATGTTCATGGGGTGCTTGGCTGCGTGCGTGATGGCCGTGGGCTGGTGGCTGATGCGGACTCCGGCCTTCAACATCGGCCGGATCGTGGTGGAAGGCGAGCTGGTGCACAACAACGCCGTGACGCTGCGCGCCAATGTGGCGCCGGCGCTCAAGGGCAATTTTTTCACGGTGGACCTCAAGTCGGCCCAGCATGCTTTCGAGCAGGCACCCTGGGTCAAGGAAGCCCAGGTGCGCCGCGAGTATCCGAACGGCCTGCGCGTCATCCTCAAGGAGCATGTGGCCGAGGCCTTCTGGGGGCCCGACACGGGCACGGGCCTGGTGGACAAGGCTGGCGAGGTGTTCGAGGCCAATCTGGGCGAACTGGACCGCGAAGGACTGCCGCGGCTGCAGGGACCCGAGGGCTCGGCCCTGCGCGTGCTGCAGATGTTCCGCATGCTGGCTCCGACCCTGAGGCCCCTGAACGTCGGCCTGGACGGTCTGACGCTGGATGCGCGCGGCGGCTGGGAAATGGCGCTGGACAACGAAGCCGTGATCAAGCTGGGCGGCGGAACGGCCGAAGAGGTGCTGCAGCGCGTGCAGCGCTTTGTGCGCACGCTGCCCCAGATCACCTCTCAATACAAACGCACGGCCGTGGCCCTGGAGTCCGCCGATCTGCGTTACGACGATGGCTATGCCTTGCGACTCAAGGGCGTGACCACCGGTTCCTCTGCCGCGGCGACACCGGCCAGGGCGAGGCGATGAACAGGAGCAGGGGAGCACGCATGCAAGGCGCACACAAAGACAAGACAGAACCTACCGGGGGCGGAAGCTGATATGGCAAGAGAATACAAGGATGTGATCGTTGGGCTGGATATCGGCACGGCCAAGGTGATGGCGGTGGTGGCCGAAGTCATGTCCAATGGCGAGCTCAAGCTGGCGGGCCTGGGCGTGGCGCCCAGCAACGGCCTCAAGCGCGGCGTGGTCGTGAATATCGATGCCACCGTGCAGAGCATCCAGCAGGCCTTGAAGGAGGCCGAGCTGATGGCCGACTGCAAGATCCAGCGCGTCTGCACGGGCATCACGGGCAGCCATATCCGCGGTCTCAACTCCAGCGGCATGGTGGCTATCAAGGACAAGGAAGTTTCGGCCACCGACATGGCCCGCGTGATGGAAACCGCCAAGGCCATCAATATCTCTTCCGACCAGCGCCTGCTGCTGGTGGAGGCTCAGGAATTCGTGATCGACGGCCAGGAAGTGCGCGAGCCCATAGGCATGAGCGGCATCCGCCTCGAGGCCAAGATCCATATCGTGACCGGCGCCCAGAGCGCGGCCGAGAACATCATCAAATGCGTGCGCCGCTGCGGCCTGGAAGTGGAGCAGCTGCTGCTCAACCCGCTGGCATCGGCCCAGGCCGTGCTCACCGATGACGAGCGCGAGCTCGGCGTGGCCGTGGTCGACATCGGCGCCGGCGCCACCGACGTGGCCATCTTCACCGGCGGAGCGATCCGCCACACGGCCGTGATTCCCATCGCCGGCGACCTGATCACCAGCGATATCGCCATGGCGCTGCGCACGCCCACCAAGGATGCCGAGGACATCAAGGTCGAGAACGGCTATGCCAAGCAGCTGCTGGCCGATCCCGATGCCCAGGTCGAAGTGCCGGGCCTGGGCGACCGCAGCCCGCGCATGATCAGCAAGCAGGCGCTGGCCGGCGTGATCGAGCCCCGTGTGGAAGAGATCTTCTCGCTGGTGCAGCAGGTCATCCGTGAATCGGGCTACGAGGAAGTGCTGTCCTCGGGCATCGTGCTCACGGGCGGCAGCGCCGTCATGCCCGGCATGATCGAACTCGGCGAGGACATCTTCCTCAAGCCCGTGCGCCGCGGCCTGCCCAAGTATTCGGGCGCGCTGGCCGACATGGTCGCCCAGCCGCGCGCGGCCACCGTGATGGGTCTGCTCGACGAGGCCCGCCTGGCACGCATGCGCGGCTACAAGGTGGCGCAGAAGAGCGGTTCCATGAAGACCGCTTTCGGCCGGTTCAAGGACTTCATCGTGGGGAACTTCTGATATGAGCACTCATCGCATGTTCATCACCGGCCCACCCATGACGGATTTTTCGCGGCACCGGCGACGAAGACCGAGGCCGCTCCACGATTCGACGATTTCTTTTCCACAGCAGCGACAAACCACCACTAGAGAACAGGAGCACCACCATGCCTATCGACATGATTGAAGTTGAAGAGTTCAACCAAGGCACGCAGATCAAGGTGATCGGCGTCGGCGGCGGCGGCGGCAACGCCGTCGACCACATGATTGAACGCAATGTGCAGGGCGTTGAGTTCATCACCGCCAACACGGATGCGCAGGCCCTGCTGCGCAGCCGTGCACACCGCACCATTCAACTCGGTGGCAGCGGCCTGGGTGCAGGCAGCAAGCCCGACAAGGGTCGCGATGCTGCCGAAGCTGCTGTGGAAGACATCCGTGCCGCCATCGAAGGCGCGCATATGCTCTTTATCACGGCCGGCATGGGCGGTGGTACGGGCACGGGTGCCGCTCCTGTGATCGCCCGCGTCGCCAAGGACATGGGCATTCTGACGGTGGGTGTGGTGACCAAGCCTTTCGAATGGGAAGGCGGCCGCCGCATGCAGAACGCCGACTCCGGTCTGGCCGAGCTGGAAGCCAATGTGGACTCGCTGATCGTGGTGCTCAACGAAAAGCTGCTCGATGTGCTGGGTGACGATATTTCCCAGGACGAGGCTTTCGCCCATGCCAACGATGTTCTCAAGAATGCCGTGGGCGGCATCGCTGAAATCATCAACGAGTACGGCCATGTGAACGTCGACTTCGAAGACGTGCGCACCGTGATGGGCGAGCCCGGCAAGGCCATGATGGGCACGGCCAAGGCCGCCGGTCCCGACCGCGCACGCATCGCCGCCGAGCAGGCCGTGGCCTGCCCGCTGCTGGAAGGCATCGACCTGTCCGGCGCCAAGGGCGTGCTGGTGCTGGTGACGGCCGCCAAGGGCAGCCTCAAGCTGTCCGAGTCGCGTCTGGCCATGTCCACCATCAACGCCTACGCTTCGCCCGACGCGCATGTGATCTACGGCGCGGCCTACGACGATTCGCTGGGCGATGAAATCCGCGTGACCGTGGTGGCCACCGGCCTGTCGCGTCCCCACGTGCGTCGCCAGAGCATCCAGGTGGTGCAGGGCGGTCTGCGTACCGGCACCGACAACGTGGCCGTGGGCCTGCCGCCCCTGAGCGGCAATGTGGGCATGGACTTCGGTACCGCCAACACCAATGTGCCCAGCGTCTGGCGCACCAACCGCAGCCAGGCTTCGGAGCGCGTGAGCGCCCTGGCCTCGGGCGGCATGGAAGACGTGGAAATCCCCGCCTTCCTGCGCAAACAGGCCGACTGATCGTCGGCCACCCCCTGAGGCGCTTTGCGCCTTCCCCCTCTCTCGCTTCGCGGGAGGGGGACGACAGCCTCGCTGCGGGGCGGCCCTTGCTCGCTGTCTCTGTGATGGGACATGCCTGTTTGGAGGGGGGCGGTCAGCCGTCAAGGCCTGCGGATCGTTAAGGATCGAGGCCTCATCAGTTCGCTGTATGGCAGCGATTAATACAACCCTGGGATGGCTATGCTGTCTCGGGGTTGTCACATTTAAAATGGCGACATGCTCCAACAACGCACCATCAAGACGATTTCCCGTGCCGTAGGCGTGGGTCTGCACAGCGGCCAGCGCGTCGAACTGACGCTGCGCCCTGCCCAGCCTGATACCGGCATCGTGTTCCGTCGCGTGGATCTGCCGGAGCCGGTGGACATCCCCATCTCCGCCGAGGCCGTGACCGATACGCGCATGGCCTCCACCATAGGCACGGGCGGCGCCAAGGTGCATACCGTCGAGCATCTGATGTCGGCGATTGCGGGCCTGGGCATAGACAATCTCTACGTGGACATCACGGCCGAGGAAGTGCCGATTCTGGACGGCTCGTCCTCCTCCTTTGTGTTCCTGCTGCAAAGCGCAGGCATAGAGCTGCAGAAGGCGCCCAAGCGCTTCATCCGCATCAAGAGCCCGGTGGAAGTGCGCGAGGGCGAAGGCCAGAATCTCAAATGGGCGCGCTTCGACCCCTATCACGGCTTCAAGCTGCGCTTCGAGATCGACTTTGCCCACCCCGCTGTGGATTCCACGGGCCAGTGCGTGGAGTTCGACATGGGCCTAGACAATTACACGCGCGATATCGCGCGGGCCCGTACCTTCGGCTTCACCAAGGATGTGGAGATGCTGCGCAACAACGGCCTGGCCCTGGGCGGTGGGCTGGACAACGCCATCGTCATGGACGACTACAAGGTCCTCAACAGCGATGGCCTGCGCTATGACGACGAATTCGCCAAGCACAAGATCCTTGATGCGATCGGCGATCTGTATTTGATCGGCAAGCCCATTCTTGGCGCCTACAGCGCCTTCCGCTCGGGCCATGGCCTCAACAACAAGCTGCTGCGGGCTATGCTCGCCCAGCCCGAAACCTGGGAGGTCGTGACCTTCGAGAGCGAGCGCCAGGCGCCCCAGGGCTATGCGCAGCCCGTGCGGGCCTGGTAGGTGGGTTAAGCCATGCTGATTTTCCGCTGGCTGGCCAGTTTGCTGATCCTGGCTTCGCTGCTGTGCTTCGCGTTCTACCTGGGAACGGGCAGGTCGCAGTACAAGCGCCTGGGCTTTCTGCTTTTCAAATGGACGGTCATCGCGGCCCTGGCCTTTTTTGCCGTGCTGTTTGCGGGGCGCATTGCCTGAATAGGCTCAGATCGTTTGCATGGCTTGCGGTATCTGCGCCTGAAGTTATTGAATCAGTAGCTGCACGAACTTTGTGGTCGCGTGTTGCAACGGTGTAGGTTTTGTAAACCGGGGCAAAAGCCGGTAAAGCGACGTTCGTCCTGCGCCGCTGCGAGGCGGGTTCGGGGGATGATGCAGGTGTGGGCGGCATCTGGCAGGCCGCCGTGACTGAACCGTTTCAGAAAGGAGAAACCATGTCCCGTCTGACAACCCGTGTTCTTTCCGCCTCGATGGCTGCGTGCCTGGGGCTGAGCTGCCTGGCCGTACAGGCCCAGCCGGGCCGAGGCCCGCAGGAGATGCGCCATGGCGGCCGCTATGACGACCGCGGCGACCGCTATGAGGACCGCCGTGATGAGCGCCGCTTTGACCGCGATGACCAGGGCCGTGGCGCAGGCCCGGAGCATGACTGGCGGCGCGGCTACCGCGTGCCGCCCGAATATCGCTCGCATCACTATGTGGTCGATGACTGGCGTGCCCACCATCTGTCGGCTCCGCCGCGCGGCTACCACTGGATACAGAATGGCGGCGACTATCTGCTGATCGGCATAGGCACCGGCGTGATCCTCTCCATAGTCCTGGACAGCGGCTACTGAAACCCGTGTTCTCCACAGTCGGCAGCCGTGTGGCCGTTCAGGGCATCAATAGACTCTGCCGCCGCGGTACATCGCATGCTGGCGGCGGCGCAGGTCCGTGACCTCGGCCATCTTGCCCATGGCCGCCGCCGCATGGGCATGGGTGATGGCCAGGCCCAGGGCGTCGGCGGCGTCGGTGCCGGGCAGGCCCGGCAGCTGCAGCAGACGCTTGACCATTTCCTGAATCTGGCTCTTGGCCGCGCGGCCGTGGCCGACCACGGCTTTTTTCATCTGCAGCGCCGTGTACTCGGCCACGGGTAGATTGGCGTTGACGAGAGCCGTGAGCGCCGCGCCGCGCGCCTGGCCCAGCAGCAGCGTGGACTGGGGGTTGACGTTGACGAACACGATTTCCACGGCCGACATATCGGGCTGGTAGCGTGCAGCCACCTCGGAAATGCCGTCGAACAGCATCTTGAGGCGGCCGGGCAGGTCGCCCAGCTCCATCTTGGTGGTGCGGATGGTGCCGCTGGCCACATAGGACAGGCGTTGGCCGTCCATGTCTATGACGCCAAAGCCCGTGGTCTGCAGGCCGGGGTCGATTCCTAGAATGCGCATGGCAGCCGATTATCCACGTACCAACCCGTTGCATTCCAGGCGAGTGGCGCAGGCCTATGCCGGCCGCGCCGCAGCGCCTCAGGGGGGCGTAATCATCGGGATATAGTGGGTGATGGTGCGGGTGCGCAGCGCCAGATAGCGCGACTGGGGCGTTTTCTCGAAGCGCTTGGGTGCCGGCAGCATGGCCGCCAGACGCGCAGCGTCGCTGGCGCTGAGCTGGGCCGCGCTCTTGCGGAAGTAGTGCTGGGCCGCGGCCTCGGCGCCGAAGATGCCCTGGCCCCATTCCACGCTGTTGAGATAGATCTCCAGAATGCGCCGCTTGTCCAGCATCAGCTCCAGCAGCTGGGCCAGCACCAATTCCTGGCCCTTGCGCAGAAAGTTGCGCTCGCCCGAGAGCAGCAGGTTCTTGGCCAGCTGCTGGGTGATGGTGGAGCCGCCGTAGACCTTGGCCGGCCTGCCGTTGTCGGCCTTCTCGGCTTTTTCCTCGGCCCTGGCGTTGCGCTGGTAGGCTTTGCGGATCGCATCCCACTGCACGCCATGGTGCTCCATAAAGCCCGCATCCTCGGAGGCGATCACCGCGCGCTTGAGGTTGGCGGAGATCTGCCCATAGTCCACCCATTGCTGGCGCCAGCGCAGGCCGTCTTCGCTGTGCGCCAGCTGCCAGGCCTCGGAGCGCTGATAGCTGGTCGATTGCGGGTCAGCCCAGACCATGACTGCGATGCGTGCTACAAAAAATACTTGCAGCAGCAGGCCTGCGCAGAGTATCAGTAGCAGCAGTCGGGCCAGGGCTTTCATGGCTGGCGCGGGTCTGGGCGCGCGGTTTCGGCCTGCAGCAGCGTGCGCAGTTCGGCCAGCACCTGGGCCGAGGGCGGACGCACGCCGCGCCACAGAGCAAAGGACTCGGCCGCCTGCTCGACCAGCATGCCCAGGCCGTCGCGCGCCTGGGCACCGTGGCTGCGGGCCCAGTCCAGAAACAGTTGGGCGGCCGGGCCATACATCATGTCGTAGGCCAGGCTGCCGGGGCGCAGCACCGATGCGGGAGCCGGCACCTCGGCGCCCGCGAGGCTGCTGGCCGTGGCATTGATGACGATGTCGAAATTCTGGGCCGGATCGGCTTCCAGCCCTTGTTTTTCAAGCGCCAGCAGCTCTACCTGATGCAGCGCTGCCAGCGGCGCATGCTGTGTCACCAGCTCTACGGCCCTGGCGTGCGTGCGGTTGACCACGACGATGCGGCGCGGCTGTTGCTCGATCAGCGAACCCAGGGCTCCGGCCGCGGCACCGCCCGCGCCCAGCAGCAACAGATCGCGTCCCGCGATCTGCACGCCCGCATTGCGGACTATGTCGGCGACTATGCCCAGCCCGTCGGTGTTGTCCGCATGGATGCCCTGGGCATCGAACACCAGGGTGTTGGCGGCACCAGCCAGGCGCACGCGTTCGCTGGCGCTGGCGGCCAGCTCGGCGGCCTGCAGCTTGAAGGGCACGGTCACGTTGCAGCCTCTGCCGCCGCTGGCGGCAAACTCGCGCACAAAAGCGCCAAAGCCGTCCAGCGGCACCAGAGTGCGCTCATAGCTCAGCCGCTGGCCCGTGAGCTCGGCGAAGCGGGCATGGATCCAGGGGGAGCGGCTATGGGCCACGGGGTTGCCAACGACGCAGTAGGAATCAAGAGTGGTCGTCATATCTAAGAATTTGTGCAAGCTTGAAAGCATGAAGCCGGGCCTGCAATACTGGCGCGGTCTAAGCGGGCGGCGGCGAGCAAGGGCCGCCCCGCAGCGAGACTGCCGTCCCCCTCCCGCGCAGCGAGAGAGGGGGAAGCCGCGAAGCGGCACAGAGGTTTAGCGCACATCCGTTTCCAGCGTCTGCTCGCGCGTGAACTTGAAGCGCGAGACCACGGCGATCTGGTCGGCCTTGGCGCGCATGGCGGGGCCGAAATGACCGTAAGGGCCGGCCGCGCGCGCAATGGCTTCGGCGCGCGTGTCCAGCATGCGGTTGCCCGAGCCCTGCACTACCTCGGTGGAGAGCACGCGGCCGTCGTGGTTCACGGTGAGGATCATGACCAGCTCGCCATAGAGCTTCTTGCCCTTGTTCTCGGGGAAGTTCTCCGTGCCCTTGTCCTCCACCTTGCGGCGCAGTGCATCGTAGTAGACCGCATACACGGCCTCCTTGGTGGCGGGACTGATATAGCGCTTCTTGGGTCTGGCATTTTCCTCGTTGATGCGCTTTTCGATCTCGGCCAGCATCTTGATGAGCTGGCGGCGCTTCTGTTCCTGCGCCTCGTGCTCCCTGGCGTCGGCGGAGAGGCGCGGGTCCAGCGGCGGCAGGGATGCGACCTGTTCGCGCAGCTGGGTCAGCAGCTGATTCTGCTGCTGCTGCATGGCGTCGATCTGGCGCTGCTTTTCCTCGAAGTCGTCGCCCGCGGCCGTGAGGGCCGAGTAGGGCATGGGGCTGGTGGCCCGACCCTGGTCGGCGTCGCCGCCGCCGGCCAGCGCTGTCTGGGCAATGGCCTGGGCCTTGTCCGGCGTCTCGTTGGCACGCGCGTTGACCAGGATCACCTCCAGCGGCGTGTCCTGAAACACGCGCTCGAAGCGCTCCGGGTCCACGAACTTGATGGACAGGGTCACGACATGCACGGCAATGGACACGCCCAGCGCAATCTGCAGCGTGCTCAGTCTTTGAAGCGAGGTAGGCAGTTTCACGGCAGCGCCCAGAGCGGATGGAGGGGATGCATCAGGACGACTGGTTGTTGGCGGCCGGAGCGTCGGCGTCGTTCATGTCCACCGCGATGGAGATGGGGCCGGCCACGGCTTCCTCCTCGTCCTCGCCTGCGTCCTCGGCAGTCTGGACGTCGCCGTCCAGACGTTCGATCAGCGTGCCCGAGATGTCGAGCGCGATCTCGTCGATCTCGCCGAGCTTGACGCGCACATGGGCGCCGCGCGGCAGGTTCTGCGCGCCCAGCACGGGCAGCACCAGGGGCAGATCGTCGGCGCGCACCAGGAAGCCGCCGTTGACGCCTTCCTTGATCACGCTGGCCGTGAGCTCGGTGATGTTGTTCTGCTGCAGATACTTGAGCGTCCAGAAGCGCTCCATGCCGGCCTGGTAGCCGTTGTAGGCGCTGTAGGCGCCGTCGAAGCTGCTGATGATGCCGAACAGCTCAGCATCCTTGGGCTTGAACGGAGCAGCCAGCGCGGCCGTCGCGCCATGGCGCGCACAGGCAATGATCTGCCACTGGTTGACCAGGTCCACATAGCGGCGCAGCGGCGAGGTGGCCCAGGAATAGGCTTTCACGCCTATGCCCGCATGGGGCAGGGCCTTGGTGCTCATGCGCACCTTGACGCCGGGAGCCAGGCTGGCCTGGCTGCGGTAGATACCGGGCACGCCCAGTTCGGCCAGCCAGCTGCCCCAGGTGCTGTTGGCCACGATGGCGGCCTCGGCCACGATCAGGTCCAGCGGCGCGCCGCGCTTGCGCACGCTGATCTGCACCTGCTCGCTGCCCTGGGGCTCGGCGCCGTCATTGCCGACCAGGCGGAAGTTGTAGTCGGGGCGGCTGAAGTTCTCGGGCTTGCCGCGCACCACTTCGCGCTTGGCCTTGAGATGCTTGGACCAGCGCTGCAGAAATGTGAGCTCCTGGCGCTTGCCCAGCAGAGGCTGGGGCGTGTTTTTGATCTCGATCGAAGGATCGGCCAGCCATTCCTCGGTCACGATATGGTCGAGCTTGTCGTAGCGGAAGTTGACTTCCACGGGCACGCGCTCCAGTCGGGTTTCGCTGGCCGTGGTCTCCAGCGTCGCCTCGTCTATGGTCACGTACAGCGACACGGCCGGGTTGGAGCGGCCCTCGTCCAGCGTGTAAATCTGCACTACCTCGTCGGGCAGCATGGTGATCTTGTAGCCCGGCATATAGACCGTGGACAGGCGTGCACGGCCCAGCTTGTCGAGCTCGCCGCCGGGCGTGATGGCCAGGCCGGGCGCCGCGATGTGGATGCCCACGGTGACGGTGCCGGTGCCCAGGCCCCGCACGGAGAGCGCATCGTCGATTTCGGTGGTCGCCGAATCGTCGATGGAGAAAGCCTGGACCTCGGCCACGGGCAGATCGGCCGGCGGCTGGGGGGCTTGCAGGCTGGGGAAGCCCGTGCCCTTGGGGAAGTTGTCGAACAGAAAGCGCTTCCAGTGGAACTGGTAGGCCGAGTCTATGGCGCCCGCGCGGTGCAGCAGCTCCAGCGGGGCCAGCTTGGTGGCGCGGCTGGCTTCGACCACGGCCTTGTATTCGGGCGCGTTCTTGTCGGGCTTGAACAGAATCTTGTAGAGCTGCTCGCGGATGGATTGGGGGCAGGCACCGCGGCTCAGCTCCTCGGCCCAGGCCTCGATCTGGGCCTGGATCAGCTTCTTCTTCTCGATGGCGGCCAGGGCCTGCTGCAGGATTTCGGCCGGTGCCTTCTTGAAACGGCCCTTGCCCGCACGGCGGAAATAGTGCGGCGCGTCGTAGAGCCGGAACAGCGCGCCGGCCTGCTGGGCCAGCGTGGCGGATTCGGAGAAATAGTCGCGCGCCAGGTCGGCGAAGCCGAACTCCTCGTCGGGGGCGAACTCCCAGGCCAGATCCAGATCGATCTCGGCGGCCTGGGCCTGGGCCTGGGTCATCAGCTCGGCGGGAGCCGGCTTCTCGAACTTGAGCAGGAGGTTGGCGGCCTTGACCTTGACCCGTTTACCCGAGTCCAGTTCGACCTGGGCCGAGGATTCGGCTTCGGAGAGGATGCGCCCGGCCAGAAATTTGCCGGCTTCTTCAAACAGTGCGTGCATAACCGCGCATTTTCCCACGAGCCGGCGAAGCATGCGAATGCGCCAAGCTTCGCGCTGCAGATCGGCCAATTAATGGCCCGCATCTTGACCGGCCACATATGGCGCGCGAGGCGTCGAGGCGGGGGCCAGGAGTCCGTTTGGGCTGGGGACGGTTTCAGGCCAGGGCCAGAAATTCGTCGACGCGATCCAGGTATTCCTCGAAGTTGGACAGCGCGTGGTCGCCGCCTTCCTGCACCAGCTGCAGCGCATGGGGGTAGCGCTCGCTCATCTCGTTCCAGTTCAGCACCTCGTCGCCCTGGGCGATCAGCACCATTTCGGGCGCGGCCGGGGTCATGGCCCGGGTATCGAGCTGGCGCAGCTCGTCTATGTATTCGGGGCGAAAGAAGAAGTGCTCCGCGGGGTCGTGCCAGCTGCTCTGCTCGCCGATGTATTTTTCCAGGTCGCGGGCCGGATTCACGGCGGGGTTGATCATCACGCTCTTGCAGCGCGCGAGCTGGGCCACCCAGCTCGCGTAGTAGCCGCCCAGCGAGGAGCCGACCACGGCCATGGTCTGGCGCGGCCAGCTGGCAATGCCTTCGGCAATCAGGGCGGCAGCCTCGCGCGGGGAGGGCGGCAGCTGCGGGCACCACCAGCGCACGCGGGAATGCCGGGCGCCCACATAGTCCGCGAGGATGCGGGCCTTGTTGGACTGCGGGGAGGAGCGGAAGCCGTGCAGATAAAGCAGATGGGTGGTGGTCATGGCGGCAGTCTCCTCTAGTCAGGCGATGAATGTTTTGCGTCCATTGTGGCCTGTCTGCCCCAGGCTTGGCAGGGGGGAGGCCTGTGGCGGACCTCACCCGGGGCGAACCGGCCGCAGCGCTGGCAGGGCTCAACCCTGCAACGCGCACGGCGACCGGCTCACACGATAATTGCGGCCCATGTCTGCCACCGAATTCGACAAACCTTCGTTATTGCAACGCATCATTCCGCTGTTCCGCGGCTTTGATTTCCTGCTGCTGCTGTTTGTCGCGCTGCTGGCCAGCGCCGGCCTGCTGGCCATGTATTCCTCGGGCTTCGACCACGGCACGCGTTTTGTGGACCATGGTCGCAATATGCTGATTGCGGCGGGCCTGCTGTTTGTGGTGGCGCAGATTCCTCCCCAGCAGCTGATGAAGGCCGCCGTGCCGCTCTATACCCTGGGCGTGGCGCTGCTGGTGGCCGTGGCGCTGTTCGGCATCACCAAGAAGGGCGCGACGCGCTGGGTGAACGTGGGCGTGGTGATCCAGCCCTCGGAGCTGCTCAAGATCGCCACGCCGCTGATGCTGGCCTGGTGGTTCCAGCGCCGCGAAGGCAATCTGCGCGGCACGGACTTCGCCATCGCTTTCGGCCTGTTGCTGATTCCCGTGGGTCTAATCATGAAGCAGCCCGACCTCGGCACCTCGCTGCTGGTGATGGCGGCCGGCCTGTCGGTCATCTTTTTTGCGGGCCTGCCCTGGAAGCTCATCGTGCCGCCCGTGGTACTGGGCGTGATCGGCGTGTTTCTCATCATCTGGTACGAGCCCCAGCTCTGCGCCGACGGCGTGAGCTGGTATTTTCTGCACGACTACCAGCGCACCCGCGTGTGCACGCTGCTGGACCCCACGCGCGACCCGCTGGGCAAGGGCTTCCACATCATCCAGGGCATGATTGCCATCGGCTCGGGCGGGGTTTGGGGCAAGGGCTTCATGGCCGGCACCCAGACGCACCTGGAATTCATCCCCGAGCGCACCACCGACTTCATCTTCGCCGCCTATTCCGAGGAGTTCGGCCTGATAGGCAATCTCTTCATCATCGTCTGCTTTCTGTTGCTGGTCTGGCGCGGCCTGGCCATCGCCATGCACGCCAGCTCGCTGTTCGGCCGCCTGATGGCGGCGGCCGTGGCCATGATCTTCTTCACCTATGCGTTTGTGAACATGGGAATGGTCAGCGGCATCCTGCCCGTGGTGGGCGTGCCTCTGCCCTTCATCAGCTATGGCGGCACGGCCATGGTGACGCTGGGGCTGGCGCTGGGGGTGCTGATGTCGGTGTCGCGCGCACAGCGCCAGTTGCCGGGCGGCGACGGACATATTCCCCACGCCTGATCGCTTCTGAAAGAAGCAGCGGCAGGCGCCGAAGGGTCAAGCGTCCAGGGCTTGCGGATGTTGAGGGGGCGACGCAGTGCGCAGCGTGACGCGGTCCGGCTGGGAGAATGCCTGCGGCGCGAGGCGGGCCGCCAGCAGCCTAGCGGTCGCGAGGGCATGCAAGCCTCTCTACAATGCATTCCATGATTTCCCGCGAACCCACCATCGAACGCTTGGCCACGGCCCGTCAGTTGCTGCTTGAGCCCTTTGGCCTGGACGAAACCCATCTTGCTCGTGCGCTTGCCGAGATTCGCTCGCACCAGGTGGACGACGCCGACCTGTACTTCCAGTACACCCGCGCCGAAGGCTGGAGCCTGGAGGAGGGCATAGTCAAGACCGGCTCCTTCTCCATCGACCAGGGCGTGGGGGTGCGTGCGGTCAGCGGTGAGAAGACGGCATTCGCCTATTCCGATGATATCTCCGAGGCCTCGCTGCTCGATGCCGCGCGTACCGTGCGCTCCATCTCCGCAGCCACCCAGTCGCGCCGCGTCAAGGCGGGTGCGCCCAAGATTGCGCCCAGCCGCTCGCTGTATCCGGGTCTGGATCCCATCAGCACGCTGGACAGCACGGCCAAGGTCGAGCTGCTGGGCAAGGTGGAAAAGCTGGCCCGCGCCAAGGATCCGCGCGTGGTGCAGGTCATGGCGGGCCTCGCCAGCGAATACGACGTGGTGCTGGTCGCGCGTGCCGACGGCACGCTGGCAGCCGACGTGCGCCCGCTGGTGCGTTTGTCGGTGACCGTGATCGCCGAGCAGAAGGGCCGCCGCGAAGTGGGCTCTTCGGGCGGTGGCGGCCGTTTCGGCCTCGCCTATTTCAGCGACGAGCAGATCAGCCAGTATGTGGACGAGGCCGTGCATGCGGCCCTGGTCAACCTGGACTCGCGTCCAGCTCCGGCCGGTCAGATGACCGTGGTGCTTGGCCCGGGCTGGCCCGGCGTGCTGCTGCACGAGGCCGTGGGACATGGTCTGGAAGGTGACTTCAACCGCAAGGGCTCGAGCGCCTTCAGCGGCCGCATCGGCCAGCGCGTGGCGGCCAAGGGCGTGACGGTGCTCGACGACGGCACGCTGGCCGATCGCCGCGGCTCGCTCAATGTGGACGACGAAGGCCATGCCAGCCAGAGCAATGTGCTGATCGAGGACGGCATCCTCAAGGGCTATATCCAGGACTCTATGAATGCCCGCCTCATGGGCGTCAAGCCCACGGGCAACGGCCGCCGCGAAAGCTATGCGCATATCCCGATGCCGCGCATGACCAATACCTACATGCTGGGCGGCGACAAGGATCCGCAGGAAATCGTCGCCTCGATCAAGAAGGGTCTGTACGCCACCAATTTCGGCGGCGGTCAGGTGGACATCACCAGCGGCAAGTTCGTGTTCTCGGCCAGCGAAGCCTACTGGGTGGAGAACGGCAAGATCCAGTACCCGGTCAAGGGCGCCACTATCGTGGGCAGCGGCCCCGAGTCGCTCAAGCACATCACCATGATAGGCAACGACATGCGCCTGGACTCGGGCGTGGGCACCTGCGGCAAGGAAGGCCAGAGCGTGCCGGTGGGCGTGGGCCAACCCACGCTGCGCATCGACGGTCTGACCGTGGGCGGAACGGCCTGATCCACTAGCCGCAATATCCGTTGCGGCAGTGTCCGCTGCGCGCCATTCCTACCGGCCCCGGTCTGCATTGCAGACCGGGGCCTTGTTGTTTTCGGAAGCGCAGGCCGGCTGCAGGGCAGCCGCTGAAAGGGTTTTGCGGGAGGCTTGGAGTCTGAATTCAATGAATATCTGAATTGCGCTTTAAAATTGCATGAATTATGGATTTTGTATTTTTTAACTCAATAAAATTTCTTGAAATTTGAAATTTTGAAAAAAAATTGCAAATGTTAATTCATTGAATTATTGGCTTCCACAGAGGGGTGAGGTGCTTTTGCCGGTACGCCACCCTCTGGCGTCCATGTTGCAATGCGCAATGGCTGTGCTACATTGAAAGACATGCAAACGCAACGCGCCTATTTCTTTTACTTTTGGTTCTCGCCCCCGGCGGCTGAGAGGTAAGCGCGCGCACCTGCAAACACCTCCCAAAGAACCGCCGAAGCTGCAAAGCCCGGCGGTTTTTTTTCACCCCTACGTTTCAGCTCCCCCGGTTTTCATCGATCAACGACCTCACGAAAGATTGCCATGACTGCTCTGAACACTTCCTCCGCCGATTCCTGGTATCGCTCCGGCTCTCCCAAAACAGGCCAGACCGACGACGCACGCATCAAGGAAATCACAGTGTTACCCCCTCCAGAGCACCTCATCCGCTTCTTCCCGATTCGCGGCACGGCCGTGGAGACCCTGATCAGCGACACCCGCCGCAGCATCCACAACATCATGCGTGCCCAGGACGATCGCCTGCTGGTCATCGTGGGTCCCTGCTCCATCCACGATCCGGCCGCGGCGCTCGAATATGCCCGTCGCCTGGCCGTGGTGCGCGAGCAGTACAAGGACACTCTGGAAGTGGTGATGCGCGTCTATTTCGAAAAGCCGCGCACCACCGTGGGCTGGAAGGGACTGATCAACGACCCCTACCTCGACCAGAGCTACCGCATCGACGAGGGCCTGCGCATCGCGCGCCAGCTGCTGATCGACATCAACCGCCTGGGCGTGCCGGCGGCCAGCGAGTTCCTCGACGTGATCTCGCCCCAGTACATCGGCGACCTGATCAGCTGGGGCGCTATCGGTGCCCGCACCACCGAAAGCCAGGTGCACCGCGAACTGGCCTCGGGCATCTCGGCGCCCATTGGTTTCAAGAACGGTACCGACGGCAATATCCGCATCGCCACCGACGCCATCCAGTCGGCAAGCCGCGGCCATCACTTCCTGTCGGTGCACAAGAACGGCCAGGTCGCCATCGTGCATACGGGCGGCAACCAGGACTGCCATGTGATTCTGCGCGGCGGCAAGACGCCCAACTACGATGCCAAGCATGTGGCCGCCGCCTGCGAGGATCTGGCCGCCGCAGGCCTGACGCCGTCGTTGATGGTGGACTGCAGCCATGCCAACAGCAGCAAGCAGCATGAACGCCAGAAAGATGTGGCGCGTGACATCGCCGGCCAGATCGCGGCAGGCTCGAACAGCGTATTCGGCGTGATGATCGAAGGCCATCTGGTGGGCGGCGCCCAGAAGTTCACGCCGGGCAAGGACGAGGTCTGCAAGCTGACCTATGGCCAGAGCATCACCGATGCCTGCCTGGGCTGGGAAGATTCGCTGGCAACGCTGGAAGAGCTCTCCCAGGCGGTGCGCCAGCGCCGCGAGGCGGTGGTGGCCGGCCAGGAGGCCGCCGTCGCGGCCTGAGCCGAGCCCATAAAAAAACAGGTCGCAAGGCGGCTTGCCTTGTGACCTGTTTCTTGGCTCTCTAGACGCCGCTTAATGTTCCTCGCCAGGCTCCGGATGAGGAGTCATATCGCAGCCGTTGAGCGTGGCGTCGATGCGGTTGATGAGCCGCAGCAACTGGCGCTTGTCGAAGTCGTTGCGCTTTTCCCATTCGTGCTCGGCCAGCGGATGGATATGGCTCTGGTGGGGCAGGCTGCCCTTGGCGTCGATCAGCGCCTGAAGGCGTGGAATAAACACCCATTGCAGCCACTCGTGCAGCTGCAGCGTGTCGTACATAAAGGGGACGGTGGATTCCAGGGCCTTGGGAGAGGGCGCGGCGGCAGACCAGAGTTGCTGGGCCTGCAGTTCGGCCTGCAGCTGTTGCAGATGCTCCCGCAGTTCTTTGTGGATGATGTCGGCAGTCATGGTTGGGGAGTCCTGAAGGCGTTTGCAGCCTTTGCCGCAAAGTCATGAATTGTATGTAAGCCCGTTTGCGGCGACTTCAAGAGCGGAGCGCCGATCGATGCCGGGGCTTGAAATACGCGGACCGGCCCAAATATGGGGTTCATGTCCGCGCTGGATGTCGTCGAAGCTTGCAAAACTGGCGCTGCGGCATAACACTTTTTCATATCCGCCCTGATGCCTGATAAGTCTGGTGAGGGCTTATGGGCCATTGCTGTTTGCCAGCAGTCAGCTTGAAGCATTTCCCGTCCTGCCGCCACCATCAAGCTGTGGCCATGACAACGACTGGTGCAAAGCGCCATGAAGCGAGGAGAACTATGCGTAGTGAAGTGATCGTGGTTTTGGATGCCGACCGTGAATATCGGGTGGACACCCAGTCCCTGTCGTCGGTGAGCTCGGACGAGGGCCGCCGCTGGCTGGACCAGCAATTTGTGGCGCTGGACTGTGAGCCCTTGCGTGCCACGGGCAAGGTGCTGCTGGCCGACAAGCTGGTGGTGGTGGCGCGTGAGGCGCGCAGCCGTCCCGAGCTGTTTGGGAACCAGGACTGGCTCAACAGCTATGCTGTGGCCGCCCAGGCCGTGCTGTCCAAGCCGCTGATCCGCGTGGATGTGCCGGCGATGTCTATAAGCTACTGACGCCCCCTGAGCCGCTTTGCGGCTTCCCCCTCTCTGCTTCGCGGAGGGGGACGACAGCCTCGCTGCAAGACGGCTCTTGCTCGCTGTCCCCGTGTTGGGGCATGCCGCTTTTGAAGATAGCTGATGAAAATGCCCGTTTTTTGCGGGCATTTTGTTTGGTGCTTATTTCAAGGCTTCAAGCAGCTTGGCATGAATGCCGCCAAAGCCGCCGTTGCTCATGCAGACGATATGGTCGCCGGGCCGGGCGGCGGTGGTGATCTGGGCGATCAGCGCCTCGATGTTGCCGGCCACCTGGGCGCGCTTGCCGCTCCCCACGCCCATGGGGGCCAGGGCTTCGGCCGCATCCCAGTCCAGGCCCGCGGTATGGCAGAAGACCAGATCGGCGTTCTCCAGCGACCAGGGCAGCTGGCTCTTCATGGTGCCCAGCTTCATGGTGTTGCTGCGCGGTTCGAAGACGGCCAGGATGCGGGCGTCCGGACCCAGCTTGCGGCGCAGGCCATCCAGCGTGGTGCGGATGGCCGTGGGGTGGTGGGCAAAGTCGTCATAGACCTCGATGCCGTTCAAGGTGCCGCGCAGCTCCATGCGGCGCTTCACATTCTGAAAGCGCGACAGGGCTTCGCAGGCGACTTCGGCGCTCACTCCCAGATGGTCGGCCGCTGCAATCGCGGCCAGCGCATTGAGCTGGTTGTGCACACCGGTCAGCGACCAGCTCAGGCGCGCCACCTTCCGGCCATGGCGCAGCACGTAGAAGTCGCCGGGGTCGCCCTCGGCGCTGAAGTCGCTGACGGCGGCGCCAAAGCTGCGCACCTCGCTCCAGCAGCCCTGGCCCAACACGCGGCTCAGGCTTTCTTCGAGGCCATTGCTCACGATGCGGCCGGTCGAGGGCACGGTGCGCACCAGATGGTGGAACTGGCGCTCGATGGCGGCCAGATCGTCGAAGATGTCGGCGTGATCGAACTCCAGATTGTTGAGCACGGCCGTGCGTGGGCGGTAGTGCACAAACTTGCTGCGCTTGTCGAAGAAGGCCGTATCGTACTCATCGGCCTCGATCACGAACACGGGCTCCTCGCCGGCCGGGCCGGGGCCGCAGACGGGGCGTTTGGGCGCGCCCAGGCGCGCGGAGACGCCGAAGTCCAGCGGCACGCCGCCGACCAGAAAGCCGGGCTGCAGGCCCGCGCATTCCAGCACCCAGGTCAGCATGGAGGTCGTGGTGGTCTTGCCATGCGTGCCGGCCACGGCCAGCACATGGCGACCGCGCAGCACATGCTCGGCCAGCCACTGCGGGCCGCTGGTATAGGGGGCGCCGGCATCGAGGATCGCTTCCATCAGCGGAAACTTGGGCGAGCCGTCCTCGAGCCGCCTGCGGCTGACCACATTGCCGATCACGTACATATCGGGCTTGAGGGCGATCTGATCGGCGCCATAGCCCTCGATCAGCTCGATACCCAGCTCGCGCAGCTGATCGCTCATAGGCGGGTAGACGCCCGAGTCGCAACCCGTGACCCTGTGACCGGCCTCACGTGCCAAAGCGGCCAGGCCCCCCATAAAGGTGCCGCAAATGCCCAGAATATGTATGTGCATGGGCGGAGATTCTACGTTTGCGCGCATGACCCGGGCGCGAGCCCTGGGCCGCAGAGGCGCAGGCGGTAACCTTTCTTATCAAATTGATAGCTTGATGCGCAAGGCTTCCATTCTTTTTCAATGGTTCCCTCTGGAGATATGAGAGCTGTCAAGCGCTAGATGCTATGAAAACATGGGCTTTGTGCGGAATAGGCAAAACTGGCTCGGTCCATATGGGTCACAATGCCCGCATGACCCGTTCCGCAGACCGCGGCGGGGGCTAGGAATCGCTATGAGCTTGGACAATGTGAGTGCTGAAATCGCCCAGGCGGCTGCCCGCATCGTGGTGGAAGAGGGCCTGGAATGGGGGGCTGCCAAACAGCGTGCCCTGCGTCAGCTCGGGCTGCCCGGCCGCACGGCCCTGCCCGACAACGAGCTGATGGAAGAGGCGGTGCGTGAATATATAGAGCTGTTCTGCGCCGACACCCAGCCCCGGGAGTTGCGCGCCCTGCGTGAACTGGCCCTGGTCTGGATGGACAGATTGCAGGAGTTCCGTCCCCATCTGGCGGGCGCCGTCTGGCGCGGAACGGCCACCCGGCTGTCCGATATCTATCTGCAGCTGTTTTGCGATGACCCCAAATCGGCCGAAATCGCGCTGATCAACAATCAGGTGCAGTACGAGCCGAGCACGGTCACTGGCTTTCAGGGCAAGCCCGTGGAGGCGCTGTCCATCCACTCGCTGTGCAAACCCCTCAACGAAACCGTGGGCGTGCATCTGCTGGTCTATGACCATGACGATATGCGCGGCGCGATGAAGCCCGACAGCCGCGGCCGCAGCCCGCGCGGCGATGCCAAAGCGCTGCGCAAGCTGCTGGAGCAGGAGAGTGAACATGAATGAGATCAAGCCCGCCGAGGCACGCGGCAGCTCCCGCCGCCTGTGGCTGACGGGCGCGGTCGCCGTGGCTGCGGCCGCCGCCGGTGCAGGCGCGGCCTGGTGGCGCGGCCGGCCCCAGGCCATGGGTCCGAGTGCCGAGCAGCAGCTGTGGAGTCAGAGCTTTGCCGCCCCAGATGGCAGGCCCCTGGCCATGGCGGATTTCAAGGGCCGGCCGCTGCTGGTCAACTTCTGGGCTACCTGGTGCCCGCCCTGCGTCAAGGAGCTGCCCATGCTCAGCGAGTTTGCGGCGCATCAAGGTTCCCGGGGAATTCAGGTCGTCGGTCTGGCGATCGACAAGCCCGAGGCCGTGCTGCGTTTCCTGCAGCGTCAGCCGGTGCAATTTCCCGTGGCGCTGGTCGCCCAGGGCGGGCTGGGACTGACGCGCGCCCTCGGAAATCTGCAGGGCGGCCTGCCGTTCAGCGTGCTGTTCGACGCCGAGGGGCAAGTGCGGCAGCGTAAAATAGGCGAGCTTTCCGGCGAAGATCTGGCAAATTGGAGCAAATAGAACGGATGAAACTGGCTCTTGGCGTAAGAAAAGTGTAGGGATGGGGAAATTCCCTAGCGACGTTATTGAAAAATATGCGCCAATGCGCGCAGAAGGGCGAAATTGAGGTAAATTCGCGCCCTGTTTAGTTTTAGCCGCTGGAGCTCCCATGGATTTGCGAAAACTCAAGACCCTCATTGACCTGGTGTCCGAATCGAATGTTTCGGAACTGGAGATCACCGAAGCAGAGGGCAAGGTCCGTATCGTCAAGAGCGAAGGTGTGGTTCACCAATACGTTGCCGCTCCCGTACAGGCCGCTCCCATGATGGCAGCTCCCGTCGCCGCTGCAGCCCCCGTGGCCGCCGCTCCCGCCACCGCCGCACCGGCCGCCGCCGCTGTGGAAGGTCATGTGGTCAAGTCGCCGATGGTCGGTACCTTCTACCGTGCCTCCAGCCCCGGCGCCAAGCCTTTTGTGGATGTTGGCAGCCAGGTCAAGGAAGGCGACACCATCTGCATCGTTGAAGCCATGAAGATCCTCAACGAGATCGAAGCCGACAAGAGCGGCACCATTGTTCGCGTGCTGGGCGAAAACGGCCAGGCTGTGGAATACGGCCAGCCCCTGTTCGTGATCGAGTGATAGATCATGAGGCGTTGCATGCGGTCCGCATGGCAGCGCCTAGGTGCGCCAGCCTCCGGCGGCGCGACTGAGTCATTGGCAGTGGCCTGTGCTGCGGCGCGGGCGCCAAGCTGCGAGGAACTTCATGTTTAAGAAAATTTTGGTTGCCAACCGGGGCGAGATCGCCCTGCGCATCCAGCGCGCTTGCCGTGAGCTGGGTATCAAGGCGGTGATGGTTTACTCCGAAGCCGACCGCGATGCCAAGTACGTCAAGCTGGCCGATGAGGCCGTGTGTATCGGCCCGGCACCGTCCCCGCTGTCCTACCTCAATATGCCGGCCATCATCTCGGCCGCCGAGGTGACCGACGCGGAAGCCATCCACCCCGGCTATGGCTTTCTCTCCGAGAACGCCGACTTTGCCGAGCGCGTGGAAAAGAGCGGCTTCACCTTCATCGGCCCGACTCCCGAGAACATCCGCACCATGGGTGACAAGGTTTCGGCCAAGCAAGCCATGATCAAGGCCGGCGTGCCCTGCGTGCCGGGCTCGGACGGCGAGCTGCCCGACGATCCCGCACTCATCAAGCGCATCGCCAAGGCCATCGGCTACCCGGTGATCATCAAGGCCTCGGGCGGCGGCGGTGGCCGCGGCATGCGCGTGGTCCACACCGAAGCGGCGCTGATCAATGCCGTGCAGATGACCAAGGCCGAGGCCGGTGCCGCTTTCGGCAATCCCGCGGTCTACATGGAAAAGTACCTGCAGAACCCACGCCACGTGGAAATCCAGGTGCTGGCCGATACCTTCAAGAATGCCGTCTATCTGGGCGAGCGCGACTGCTCCATGCAGCGCCGCCACCAGAAGGTGATCGAGGAAGCTCCGGCCCCCGGCATTCCCCGCCGCCTGATCGAGAAGATCGGCGAGCGCTGCGCTGCGGCCTGCAAGAAGATCGGCTATCGCGGCGCGGGCACTTTCGAGTTCCTGTACGAGAACGGCGAGTTCTACTTCATCGAGATGAACACCCGCGTGCAGGTGGAGCACCCCATCACCGAGCTGATCACGGGCATCGACATCGTGCGCACCCAGATCATGATCGCCGCCGGCGAGAAGCTGCCGTTCACGCAGCGCCAGGTCGAGTTCAAGGGCCACGCCATCGAATGCCGCGTGAACGCCGAAGACCCGTACAAGTTCATCCCCTCGCCCGGACGCATCACCACCTGGCATGCGCCCGGCGGCCCAGGCGTGCGTGTTGATACCCATGTGTACAACAACTACTTCGTGCCGCCCAACTACGACTCCATGATCGGCAAGATCATTGCCTACGGCGATACGCGCGAGCAGGCCATAGCCCGCATGCGCACCGCCCTGCTGGAGACGGTGGTGGAAGGCATCAACACCAATATTCCGCTGCACCAGGACCTGATGGTCGACTCCAAGTTCATGGAAGGCGGCACCAATATCCACTATCTGGAAGAGTGGCTGACCCATCGCACTCCTTCCAAGCGATGAGACCGCGAGCTTTGCGGCTCTGAGTTCCCATGCTGGCCTCTGGTGACGGAGGCCAGCATTTTCGTTTTTCAGGAAAGTACGGTTTACGCGAGCAGCCCGGGTCAGTCCCGCATCTGGCTTGACGTAGGCCCAAGAAAGGATTGGCCATGTTCGAGCTGAGCCTGTTGTGCCCCGAAGATCGGGTTGAAACCATTAGCGATGCGCTGGATGCGCTCGACGCGCTGAGCGTGTCCGTCGAGGACGCCGATGCGCAGACCGAAGCCGAGCAGGCGCTGTTCGGCGAGCCCGGCATGCCCGCGCCCAAGGAAGGCTGGCAGCGCAGCCGCGTGATCGCGCTGTTCCCCAGCGAGGCCGCGGCCATCGAGGCGCGCGAGCTGCTGCTGCCGCAGGACTTCTTTGAAGGCTGCAAGGTGCTGGCCGTCAAGCCCGTGCCCGAGCAGGACTGGGTGCGGCTGACGCAGTCGCAGTTCGAGCCCGTGGACATCACGCCCGAGTTCTGGATCGTGCCGACCTGGCATGAGCTGCCCGAGCAGGCCAAGGTCAGCATCCGTCTCGATCCGGGCCTGGCCTTCGGCACCGGCACCCACCCCACCACCCGCATGTGCCTGCGCTGGATTGCGCGCCAGCCCCAGGGGACTCTGGGGCGCACGCTGGACTACGGCTGCGGCTCCGGCATTTTGGCGATCGGCGCGGCCAAGTTCGGCGCGACCGAGATCGACGCCGTGGACATAGACCCGGCCGCCGTGGAGTCGACCAACTACAACACCAGCGCCAACCATGTGCAGGTCAATGCCGGCCTGCCCGAGGCTGCGGCCGGCGAATACCAGACCGTGCTGGCCAATATCCTGGCCACGCCGCTCAAGGTGCTGGCGCCCTTGCTGTGCGGTCGCGTGCATGCGGGCGGCAATCTGGTGCTGGCCGGCATCCTGGAGCGCCAGGCCGACGAGCTCAAGCAGGCTTATGCGCCTTACCTCAAGCTCGAGGTGGCTGACAGCGAGGACGGCTGGATTCTGATGACTGCCCAGCGCGCAGCCTGATTGCGGCAGCGGCCGGCGCTCGAGCAGGAGCGCCGGCCGCGGCTGCCTACAATTGCAAACCGATGAGCCAAGTCACCCGTTGCCCCTCCTGTGGAACCCGCTTCAAAGTGGTTGCCGACCAGCTGCGCATCTCGCAGGGCTGGGTGCGCTGCGGAATGTGCCAAAGCGTGTTCGACGCATCGCAGGATTTGCAGAGCGTGCCCGAGGAGCTGCTGCAATCCGCGGTGGCTCAGCAGGCCGGGCAGGTGAGCGAGGCCGTCAAACCGCCGCAGACTCCTGTTTTGGAAGCGGAGTCCGCGGCTGCAGCAAGGGCTGCAGCCTTGTTGGATACGGCTTCAGTGAGTGGCAAGGCGGATGATGCCGCGCCATCCGGAGCCTCAGTGCTGGCTGCGACGGAGGAAGCGCCAACGCAGGAGCCGCTCGCGGAGCCGGAGATGGTGCAGCCGTCCTTTGTGGACCAGGCCAGGCCCTTGGTTGCCGAAGTGGTGCTGAGCGAGAGCGGCGAGCCGCAAGCTCTCTTGCCCGATGCCAGCCAGGACCAGGCGCAGGAGCCCGAGCCGCAGGCCGAGCCTCTGTCCATGCAGTCCGAGGCCGCGGCGGATGAGGCGGCCGGGGCCGAGGTGGAAGTGGTATCGGCACAGGCGCTGCTGTCCACCGATATGGACGCGCCGCGCTCTGAGGCGGATGCGGCCCGGCCGCCGGAAGCCGAGCCGGTCGGGTCTGAAGAGCCGGCTCCGGCCGAAGAACCAGGCTTTGTGCGCCAGGCCCGCCGCCAGGCCTTCTGGCATTCCGCCGGCATGCGCGCGGCGCTGGTCCTGGGCTCCATGCTCGCGCTGGCAGGCGTGGCGGCCCAATATGCATGGCAGCAGCGCGATGTGCTGGCTGCGCAGCATCCGGCCCTGGCCCCGGCCTTGGGCCAGGCCTGCCATCTGATGGGCTGCGAGCTGCAGGCGCGGCGCGAGATCGCCGATGTGGTGATCAGCGGCTCGGGTTTCAAGCAACTGGCCGATGTCCAACGCTACCAATGGAGCCTGAGCCTGGAAAATCGCTCCGATGTTCCCGTGGCCATTCCCATGGCCGAGCTCACGCTGACCGATGCCCAGGACAAGCCGCTGCTGCGCCGCGTGATCGACCTCAAGCCCCTGGGCGCGCCCGCGCAACTGCTGGCCCGCCAGGAATGGAGCGTGAGCGTGCCGGTGCAGGTAGAGAACCTGTCCGCACCCGTGGCCGGCTATCGCGCACTGGTTTTTTATCCCTGATTAAGAAAGAGAACGACACCATGGCTGCTTTGATCTGCGGATCGCTGGCATTCGACAACATCATGACCTTCGATGGTCGTTTTGCGGACCAGATACTGCCTGACCAGCTGCACATCCTCAATGTGTCGTTTCTGGTGCCCACGCTGCGTCGCGACTTCGGCGGCTGTGCCGGCAATATCGCCTACAGCCTGAGGCTGCTGGGCGGCGAAGCCTGGCCCATGGCCATGGTGGGCAGCGACGGCGCCGACTATGTGCAGCGCTTCCGGGAGCTGGGCATAGAAACCCGTCATGTGGGTCAGCTGCAGAGCACGCACACCGCCCAGTGCATGATCATGACCGACCATGACAACAACCAGATCACGGCCTTCCATCCCGGCGCCATGATGCAGGCGCATGAGAACCGGATCACCGTGGAGATGGCGGATCAGGTCAAGCTGGGCATTGTGGCGCCAGACGGCCGCCAGGCCATGATCGACCACGCGGCCCAGTTCAAGGCCGCAGGCATTCCCTTTGTGTTCGATCCGGGCCAGGGCCTGCCCATGTTCAATGGTGAAGAGCTCAAGGTCTTCATCGAGGAGGCCGACTGGGTGGCGGTGAACGACTACGAAGGCAAGATGCTCAGCGAGCGCACAGGCCTGAGCTTCGAGCAGATCTCGCAGCAGGTGCGCGGTCTGATCGTTACGCTGGGAGCCGAGGGCTGCGAAGTCTGGGAGCAGGGTCGCAAGACCGTGGTGGCTCCGGTCAAGCCGGCTGCCGTGGTCGATCCCACGGGCTGCGGCGATGCCTGGCGCGGCGCTTTCCTGTTCGGTCTGGAGCGTGGCTGGGATCTGGTGCGTTGTGCCGAGCTGGGCAACCGCATGGGAGCGCTGAAGATTGCGCACCGCGGCCCGCAGAATTATCAGCTGGACTTTCAGCCCTGAGACTGAATTCAGGTGCGCCGATGATCCGGCGCTGAGCTCGTAAAAAAGCCCGGTTCTCGCAAGAGGCCGGGCTTTTCATTGAGTGCCAGTCAGAGTGCCGATCAGGGCTTGTTGCCTGTGGGGAAGGGCCAGGCAGCCTGGGGCGCCAGACGGGTCTGAGCGATGGGCGCTGCGGCCTCCACGGCGGCAGGAGCTGCGGGTGCAGCAGCGGCCTTCTTGGCGGCGGCCTTCTTGGGAGCTGCGCCATTGGGCTTGGCAGCGTCGGCAGCCTTCTTGGCGGTTGCGGACTTAGCAGCAGCCTTTGCAGCGGGCTTGGCGGCAGCCTTTGCAGCGGGCTTAGCGGCAGCCTTTGCAGCGGGCTTGGCAGCAGCCTTTGCAGCGGGCTTAGCGGCAGCCTTTGCAGCGGGCTTGGCGGCAGCCTTTGCAGCGGGCTTGGCGGCAGCCTTTGCAGCGGGCTTGGCGGCAGCCTTTGCAGCGGGCTTGGCAGCAGCCTTTGCAGCGGGCTTGGCAGCAGCCTTTGCAGCGGGCTTGGCAGCAGCCTTTGCAGCGGGCTTGGCAGCAGC
>NZ_JBFYGN010000070.1:0-1039 GCF_041079535.1 Comamonas guangdongensis
GGCTATGTCCCCGTTGAGTGTGGAAAAACGCCGATAGCCGCGAGGAGCATGGCTTGCGGGGTTGGCAGGCGATGGGTGTCCAGTGCGCGGCGCCAGCCCAGGTAGTTGGGCAGATAGCGGGTGGCCACGCCGTGGAATCTGCTCAGCCATTGGCGCAGGCGACTGTGATACGCATTGACGTTCTGCACATGGAATGCGCCCTTGATGCGAACCCCTGCGCACAGGTTGACCGCTTCATGCGTGATGCCGGCGTCTGCCGCGAAGTAGCGGTACGCCGCATTGGAGTCGCTCACCAGCAGTGAGTCCTCATAGAGCACCGGCTGCAGATGTTCACGCAGTTGTGCCTTGCTCACCGAGCCATTGCCAGTCACAAAATCCAGCGTCTGTCCCATGCGATCACGCGCGATCAGCACGCACACGTGCTCCTTGGAAAGCCCCCGCTTGCTCGCCGATCCACCACGCCTGCGAGCGACTCGCCTCAACGAGCGCTCCCCTTTGTGGGATTCGAGCAGATACGTCTCATCGACCTCGGTAATGCCGCTCAGGTGGGCGGAGCGGTCCTCCTTGACCCATTGCAGGAAGCGGTGACGCCAGCGAAAGCTGGTGTTGCGATGGACACCGGTAGTGCGCGCCGCTTGTCGGATGGTCTGGGATTGGAGCATGCATTGCAGATAGTCCAGCCACTTGGGCTTGAGTCTCAAGCGTGCCAAGGGCGTCCCCGTCAGCGCATTGAAGGTCTTGCCGCAATCCACACAACGGTAGCGCGGCAGGCCGTGCGCCTGGCCGTGGCGGTACAGATGCGTGCCCGTGCAGTGCGGGCACTGATGGAGGCGCTCCAGACGAGACTGGATGATCTGCTGCGCTTGCTCTGGGCTGCACTGCTGGTGCAGTGCGCTCTCAAGCTCAATGCGCTGCTCGTGCGTGAGGCGCTGCAATCGAGTGAGCAATCGTTCGAAGGTGCGTGAGTCCATTGAAGTCTCCCGACAGTCCTACATGTACGTTGGACTGGCGGGAAATATGGAGAGTTCAACACTGAACG
>NZ_JBFYGN010000071.1:0-972 GCF_041079535.1 Comamonas guangdongensis
GACAGGAGATTGGACGTGAAGAAGAGATTTACGGAAGAACAGATCATTGGCTTCCTGCGGGAAGCCGAATCAGGCTTGCCCGTGGCAGAGCTGTGCCGACGGCACGGCTTCTCCGAGGCCAGCTACTACCTCTGGCGCAGCAAGTTTGGCGGCATGAGCGTGTCCGATGCCAAACGCCTGAAAGAGCTGGAAACCGAAAACGGACGGCTCAAACGGCTGCTGGCCGACGCCCTACTTGAGAACGAGGTGACGAAAGAAGCCTTGAGAAAAAAGTGGTGAGCGCACCTGCACGGCGCGAGCTGGTGCGCCGCATGGTCAGCTGCGGACTGAGCGAACGCCGTTCGCTGCGCGTCATCGGCATGAGCGCCAGCGCCCTGCGCTACGAACCCGCCTGCGACCACAACTGCGCTTTGAAAGAAAAGATCATCGCTCTGGCGCAGCGTCATCGCCGCTACGGGGCCGGCATGATCTACCTGAAGCTGCGCCAGGCCGGAGAGATCGTGAATCACAAGCGGGTGGATCGTCTGTATGCCCAAGCCGGTCTTCAAGTCAAAAAACGCAGGCGCAAGAAGATCCCGATATCGGAGCGCCATCCCTTGGTACGCCCGATAGCTGCCAACCAGGTGTGATCCATGGACTTTGTCTTTGACCGCACAGCAGAAGGACGCAGCATCAAAAACCTGACGATAGTGGACGATGCAACCCATGAGGCCGTGGCCATCGTGCCGGAGCGGGCCTTGGGTGGCAACCAACTGGTGCGCATTCTGGAGCGACTGGCCAGCACAAGGGGACTACCCAAAGCGATCAGAACCGACAACGGCAAGGAGTTCTGTAGCCGCGCCATGCTGACCTGGGCTCATGCCCGAGGTGTTCAGCTGTTTCTGATTGAGCCGGGCAAGCCCAACCAGAACGCCTACATCGAATCATTCAACGGGCGCTTTAGGGATGAGTGCTTGAACGAACATTGGTTCA
>NZ_JBFYGN010000072.1:0-896 GCF_041079535.1 Comamonas guangdongensis
GCAGAACACGACAACGCTTCGATCAAGACCGCGACCCTGAACACCGTGACCGCGGCCAAGGCCTGCGGCGCTGAGGTGCATGTGCTGGTGGCCGGCGAGGGCGCTGCCGCCGCCGCCGCGGCCGCCGCCCAGATCGCCGGCGTCGCCAAGGTCATCCACGCCGACGGCGCCTCCCTCAAGGACGGCCTGGCCGAGAACGTGGCGGCCCAGGTGCTGAGCATCGCCGGCAACTACAGCCACATCCTGTTCCCCTCGACGGCCGCCGGCAAGAACGTGGCGCCCCGCGTGGCCGCCAAGCTGGACGTGGCCCAGATCAGCGACATCACCAAGGTCGACGCGGCCGACACCTTCGAGCGCCCCATCTATGCGGGCAATGCGATTGCCACCGTGCAGTCGGCCGATGCCGTCAAGGTCATCACCGTGCGCACCACGGGCTTTGACGCGGCCGCTGCGAACGGCGGCGCCGCGGCCGTGGAAACCGTGGCGGCCGTGGCCGACTCGGGCAAGAGCGCCTTTGTGGGCCGTGAAGTCACCAAGAGCGACCGCCCCGAGCTGACGGCCGCCAAGATCATCGTCTCGGGCGGCCGCGCGCTGGGCTCGGCCGAGAAGTTCACCGAAGTGATCACCCCCCTGGCCGACAAGCTGGGTGCGGCCATCGGTGCCAGCCGTGCGGCCGTGGATGCGGGCTACGCGCCCAACGACCTGCAGGTCGGCCAGACCGGCAAGATCGTGGCGCCGCAGCTGTACATTGCCTGCGGCATCTCGGGAGCGATCCAACATCTGGCGGGCATGAAGGATTCCAAGGTGATCGTGGCGATCAACAAGGACCCGGAGGCGCCGATCTTCTCGGTGGCCGACTACGGGCTGGAAGCCGATCTGTTCACGGCCGTGCCGGA
>NZ_JBFYGN010000073.1:0-778 GCF_041079535.1 Comamonas guangdongensis
GGCAACATCGTCGTCACCATCGTGGACGACGTGCCGGTGGCCACCAGCATCAACGCCGGCTCGCTGACCGAAGACGGCGGCGAGACGACGCTGACGGGCAGCGTGGTGCCGGGCGCCGGCAACGGCAACAGCTACGGCGCCGACGGAGCTGCCACCGCAGGCGCAACGACCTGGGGCACGGTCACGGCCAAGCTGGGTGGCGTCGACGTCGACCTGAGCCTGTACGGCACGCTGGTCCAGAACGCCAATGGCAGCTGGAGCTTCGTGCTGGACAACAGCAAGCCGGCCACGCAGGCCCTGAACACCGGCGACACGATCACCGTGTCGATGGGCTACACGCTGACCGACAAGGACGGCGACCAGCGCAGCAACAACGTCACCTTCACCGTCAAGGGTGCGGATGACAGCGGCCAGGTGACCGTGAATGCGGGCAGCGGCGACGATGCCGGCAAGGTCTACGAACACGGCCTGGTCACGGGCGACGCCACCAAGACGACCACGGGCTCGGTGACGGTCAGTGCCACCGACGGCGTCAAGGACGTGACCATCGGCGGCACGACCCACACGGCCAGCGACTGGGTGGGCAAGAGCATCACCACGGCCGACGGCAGCACGCTGACGGTCACCGGGGCCACGACCCACGGCGACGGCAGCATCACCCTGGACTACAGCTACACGCTCAACAGTGCGCAGACCAACGGCGCCTCGGGCACGGCCACCGACGGCAGCGTCACCGACACCATCGGTGTGACGGTGCACGGCGTGGGCGGCAGCTCGG
>NZ_JBFYGN010000074.1:0-771 GCF_041079535.1 Comamonas guangdongensis
TGTTCAGTCCCACAGTGAGATGGTGCGGATGAAGTCTAAAGCGACTTGGATCTTTTTCCCACGCCTCGCACATCGCACGGAATGGTGTCTTCCACCTGAGCGCTTTCAAGTGCTTGCCGAAGTTGTAGCTTTGAACAAATGCCTGGACATGCTTGCGTAGCTGCTCCAGGCCCTCATACTCATACGCCTTGATCGTGGATTCCTTGATGGTCCGGTTCATGCGCTCGACCATGCCGTTAGTCCAAGGGTGGTACGGCTTGGTATGTCGTTTCTCGATTCCATTGAACTTGCAGATGCGCTCGAAGATGTGACCGATGCATGTGTCGGTGACGCCGCCTCTGAAGCGTTCTTGCCCTGTGAAGGCCATGCCGTTGTCCGTCAGAACGGTATGTATGCGGTACGGGAAGACCACGAGCACCTGCCGAAGGAACTGCGCTGCGTTGGCTTTCGTGGCCCTGTCAAAGAACGCAACATGCGTGAACTTTGTGACGCGGTCTATGGCAACAAACATGTGCTGTCTGCCGCTGGAGATCTTCATTTCGGCACTGTCGATGTGCACGAAGCCCAGCGTCGTTTCTTCAAACTTTCCGTGCCTTCGCGGCACTTGCGTTGCGGGCTGTCGGCTGATGCCGTGACGCTGCAGGCAACGATGCAAGGCGCTGCGGCTGAGCTTGGGTGCCGTCTCCAGGAGCTGCCCCATGAGATCGTCCAGCGACAGATGCCCTTGCTTGCGTAATGCAATTGCCAGGTGTTCTTGCTCTTGAGAAAGAT
>NZ_JBFYGN010000075.1:0-731 GCF_041079535.1 Comamonas guangdongensis
CTGGTGGCTACCGTGGGGGAGTTCCAGCAGTTCCGCAGTGCCAAGCAATTCGGTGCCTGGCTGGGTCTGGTGCCCAGCCAGAATTCCAGCGGCGGTAAAACCAGCCTCGGCAATATCACCAAACGCGGCGATGACTACCTGCGCACCTTGCTGATTCAGGGCGCCAAGTCTGCGGTGAACACGGCAGCCAAACGCAGTGATCGACTGAGCCAATGGCTGATGCAGCTCAAGGCCCGCGTGGGTTGGCAGAAAGCGGCCGTGGCGCTGGCCAACAAGAACGCCAGAATCCTGTGGTGCGTGATGACGCGGGATACGGTGTTTGACGCGGGCCATGTGCCGCCGATGCCTAGGCAGCGCCAAAGATCGCATGACGCGTTGCCAGGTTGCGCCTAACCTGGTGCAGCTACCTGCCTCCTATTGAAGCAGTTTGTGATGGTTGTTGGACGTGCGTTTGAAGATGCTCACCACAGGTCAGACCGGCAGCAGGTGAACTCGGCTTTGGGTCCGTGGCAAGCATCGCTTGACCACTGAGTTCGAATGGAGCCCTGCTGAGCGGTTCGTATCTGGGGCCTCGGTGCTCACCACCGAAACAAGCCCGCCTGTAGATGTGCAGTCTGTCCTTGCCTGGTGAATGCTTCAAGGTTCGCGCCCGCCAATCGCTGATTAAACAACGACGGAGGCAGAAATATGCAAGGTCAACGGTTGACTTGCCGGAAAGTCCCTGTAGACCC
>NZ_JBFYGN010000076.1:0-707 GCF_041079535.1 Comamonas guangdongensis
GCTTCGTTCTTGAGCTTGTCGACCAGGGCCGCCACATCGGCCACCTTGACGCCGGCGCCGCGCTTGGCGGGCTCGGCCACCTTCAGGGTCTTGAGGCGGGGGGTCACGTCCACGCCCAGGTCTTCGGGCTTGAAGGTGTCGAGCTGCTTCTTCTTGGCCTTCATGATGTTGGGCAAGGTCACGTAGCGCGGCTCGTTCAGGCGCAGGTCGGTGGTGATCACGGCCGGCGTGGACAGGGCCACGGTTTCCAGGCCGCCATCGACTTCACGCGTCACGTTGACCTTGTCGCCGGCGACTTCGACCTTGGAGGCAAAAGTGGCCTGGGGCAGATCGGCCAGGGCCGCCAGCATCTGGCCGGTCTGGTTGGCGTCGTCGTCGATGGCCTGCTTGCCGCAGATGATCAGGCCTGGCTGTTCCTTGGCGACCAGGGCATTGAGCAGCTTGGCCACGGCCAGGGGCTGCAGCTCGGCATCGGTCTCGACCAGGATGCCGCGGTCGGCACCGATGGCCATGGCCGTGCGCAGGGTTTCCTGGCACTGGGCCACGCCGCAGGAGACGGCGATGACTTCGGTCACCACGCCTTTTTCCTTCAGGCGCACGGCTTCTTCGACGGCGATTTCGTCAAAGGGGTTCATGCTCATCTTGACGTTGGCGATGTCCACACCCGTGCCGTCCGACTTCACGCGGACCTTGACGTTGTAGTCCAC
>NZ_JBFYGN010000077.1:0-682 GCF_041079535.1 Comamonas guangdongensis
CAAAAACAACCGTCTTTTTGTTGACGCTGTGCTGTATCGCTATCGCTGCGGTATTGCTTGGCGTGATCTGCCCCAGCGCTTTGGCGACTTTCGAATCGTTCACCTGCGCCACATGCGCTGGAGCCGCTCGGGCGTGTGGCTGCGGGTGTTTGAAGCACTCAGTGCGCTGCCCGATAACGAGTACGCCATGATCGATGCAACCATCGTACGAGCCCATCAGCACAGCGCGGGTGCAAAAGGGGGAGCCAAAGCCAAGCCATCGGTCGCAGCCGAGGAGGTTTGAGCACCAAGATCCATGCCACCGTTGACGCCCTGGGCAACCCCACTGGTTTCCATCTCACAGCAGGGCAGGCATCGGATTTGGAAGGAGCAGATGTCTTGCTTGCGCGCACCGACGCGCAGGCCGTGATTGCTGACAAAGCGTATGACGCCCATGAACGCGTGGTTGAACCACTGCTGCGCCAGGGCAAGCAGGTTGTCATTCCCAGTATTCGGACGCGCAAAACTCAGCGCGGGTATGACCGCCATGTCTACTTGAAGCGGCATCTCATTGAGAACTTCTTTGCGCGGTTGAAGCAGTACAGGGGCATTGCCACGCGCTATGACAAAACGGCAGCGGCATTCTTGGGAGGGATTCACCTTGCGGCCACTGTCGTCTGGCTCAATTGATGACGAGCCCTAG
>NZ_JBFYGN010000078.1:0-620 GCF_041079535.1 Comamonas guangdongensis
GGGTTGTGGATTCAACCGGTCGATGCAACGCACTCGTCAAACATCTCAGCCGGGGTTCTGTAGCCCAAGGTCTTCCTAGGGCGCTCATTTAGCTTTCGGGCAATCGCATCCAACTCATCCTGTGAGTAGCCCGAGATGTCGAGGCCCTTGGGCAGATACTGCCTGAGCAACCCGTTGGTGTTCTCGTTCGTTCCGCGCTGCCACGGATTTTGCGGATCGCAGAAGTAGACCTGGATGTCAGTGGCCACCGTGAATCGTTTGTGCCCCGCCATCTCCGATCCTCGATCCCAGCTCAAGGAGCGATAGAGCTCTTGCGGCAAGGTCTGTGCATGCCTGGCCAGCGCCGCAGCGACGGTGTAGGAGTCTTTGTCCACCAGCTTGACCAGCATCACGTAGCGCGTGTGTCGCTCGACCAGCGTCGCAATCTGGCTGTAGGCATCGCCGAACAACAGATCGCCTTCCCAGTGGCCTGGAACTGCCCGATCCTGAATGCAGGCTGGACGCTCGCTGATGGGCACTGCATCGACGATACGCCCATGAATGGGTGTTTTCTGCGTGTAGTGGCGTGAGCGACGCATCCCCCGGGTACGCCGCAGGTGCTCCAGAAGCTCTTTCTTTAA